>DATCQF010000445.1:0-1752 GCA_036569735.1 Allostellaceae bacterium
CCGCGTAATAGGTCATCACGCCCGAGGGCTGCACGCGCAGCAGGAAGCCCTTCACCCGGGTATCGCGCACTTCAAAGGGCTTCGCGGCGGGGAGGAGCTGTTTGACCAGGCTGTTGCCGATGAGCCCTTGCATGGCTGGAAATCCCCGGTAAGTGCAGCCGGCGCGCTCCGGTGCGGGCGGCCGGTAAGTGCACCCTAAGTGCACCTGGACTGTACCAGCATGAATAACACCGAACAAGCGTGGCGCTCGGTGTTTCAGAATACGAGGATTTAAGCGCCTTTTGGTGGGGCCGGCGTTCATCGCCGTTTAGCGGAATTCAGCCCGGCGTGCCGTTTACACCGAGGGGGTCGGGGGTTCGAATCCCTCATCGCCCACCATCCTGCTTCGCGCTACGCGCTTCGCAGGATTTGCGCCGGTGTCCTCGGATCGCCGCGTCAGGTCCGGTGCGGAACCGTGGCTTCGCCCAGGTCCCAATAGATCCCGGCCATGACCCCCAGGGCCTCGCGGGCCAGCGGGGCCAGCATGTGCTCGTTCGGCGCGTGCTGCGAGCACGATGCATAGGAATGCGGGACCCAGACCGTCGGCAGGCCGAGATCGTTGGCAAAGATGTCGTTCGGCAGTGAGCCGCCGAGATTGGGCAGGATGGCGGGCGATTTGCCGGTGGTCTCCTCGATCGAGGCGGCCGCCCAGCGCACCCAGGGATGGTCGGGGTCGAGCCGGGTCGCCGGAAAATACGCCTTTCTCCAACGCTCGATCCGGATCATCGGGAAGCCCGCCCTATCGAGATGGCGGCGCAATGCCGGCAGGAAGTTTTCCGGATCGACCCCGACGACAAAGCGGATCTGGCAGGTCGCCTTGGCAGAGGGCGGGATCGCGTTGACCGGGTTGTCGGGGTTGCCGGTGGTGAAGGCGAGCACCTCGAAGCTGCACCAGCCGAACACCTTCTCGCTCGGGCTGAGCCCGGGTTCGCCCCAATCGGGGTCGATTTCGGGTCCACCCTCGGTCCCTTCGCCCTGGGCCTCGTCCTGGGACTCGATCGGGCAATCGGCCAGCGCCATGCGCACCGAGTTCGGCAGATGCGTGGGGACCCACTCGCGCACCCGGATCGCGCCTTTCGGGGTCGTAATCGTTGCTAACGCATGGGCGAGGATGATCCCGGGATTGGCCAGGAGCCCGCCCCAATTGCCGGAATGATGCCCGCCCTCGCGCAATTCGACCGAGAGGTCGAAATTCATCGCGCCGCGCGCGCCCAAAAAGATCGTCGGCCGCTCCGGCGCGAGGCGCGGCCCGTCCGAGGCGATCAGCACATCGGCGGCGAGCCGGTCCTTGTATTGCCGGCACACCTCGCGCAGCCCGGGCGAGCCGATCTCCTCGCCGGTCTCGATCAGGAAGACCACATTGAAGCCGAGCCGGCCGCGCACCTTCAGCACGCTTTCCAGCGCGGCGAGGTTGATCGTGTGCTGACCCTTGTTGTCGGCGGTGCCGCGCCCGTAGAGGCGGTCGCCCTCCCGCTGCAGACGCCACGGCGACAGCCCGTCGCGCCATTGCGGCTCGAGCCCGCGAATGACGTCGCCATGGCCGTAGCCGAAGACGGTTGTCGCGGCGCCCGCCTCGCGGCGCTCGGCGATCAGCATCGGACCGCCCCGACCTGACGTTAACTGGGCCGGGTTGTCGACCACTTCGCTGGTAAATCCGAGCCGGGCCAGCGAGGGCGCGATCTCGTCGGCGAGATAGGCGCGCAGCACCGGCAG
>DATCQF010000446.1:0-7978 GCA_036569735.1 Allostellaceae bacterium
CCCGCCAAACGCCCCCGGCGCGGCGAGCTTCTTGTCGAGCGCGTGCTGCTCGGCGGCAAGCCGCGCCGCCGCCGCCTCGGCGTGGCGCGCCGTACGACGCAGCGGCTTCAGCGCCGCGCGGCGCTCGGCCGCACCCCGGCGTGCCGTGCGCCGCGGGTCATGCTCCGCCGATGCACCGGAGGAGCGCTCCGCCGGCGCCTCGTCGCGCTCGAGGAGCCGGCGGCGGTAGGCCTCGAGATCACCGTCGAACGGATGCACCGTGCCGTCCTCGACGAGCCACAGCCGGTCGGCGACCAGCTCGACCAGATGCCAATCGTGACTCACCAGGATGACCGCCCCGGAATACTCGGCGAGCGCGGCGACCAGGGCTTCCCGGGTTTCCATGTCGAGATGGTTGGTCGGTTCGTCGAGGATCAACAATGACGGCGCGTCATGGGTGACCAGGGCGAAGTTGAGGCGCGCCCGCTCGCCGCCCGACAGCTCGGCCACCGGCACGAACGCCTTGTCCTGGCCAAAGCCGAACCCGCCCAATCGGGTGCGCACCGCCTCGGGCGGGCTGTCGCGCATGACCAGGGCGAGATGATCGAAGGCAGACGCCTCGGGCCGCATCTCCTCGATCTGGTGCTGGGCGAAAAACCCGCAGGTCAGCTTCGGGGAGCGCGTCATCCGCCCGGAGAGGGGGCCGAGCCGGCCGGCGAGGAGGCGGGCAAAGGTGGTCTTGCCGTTGCCGTTGGCGCCCAGGAGCGCGATCCGGTCATCGGGATCGAGCCGCAGATCGAGCCGCGCCAGCACCGGCCGGCCCGGGGCATAGCCGGTGCTGACCTTGTCGAGGCTGATGATCGGGGGGCTCAGCTCCGGCGGTTGCGGCAGACGGAGCGTCGGCGGCGCGGCATCCTCGACCAGCGCCACCGGTTCGAGCCGCGCCAGCGCCTTCACCCGGCTCTGCGCCTGGCGCGCCTTTGACGCGGTGGCGCGGAAGCGGTCGACAAAGCGCTGCAGGCGCTCGCGTTCCTGGCTCTGGCGGCGGGCCAGCGCGGCCTGCCGTGTCGTGGCCTCCCGCCGGGCCCGCAGGTACTGGTCGAAACCGCCGGAATAGAGCGTCAGCTTGCCGTCGGCGAGGTGCAGCGTCGTCGTCGTCGCGGCGTTGAGCAGCTGGCGGTCGTGGCTGACCAGCACAAAGCTGTGGCGGTAGCGCCGGAGATAGCGTTCGAGCCACAGCGAGGCTTCGAGGTCGAGATGGTTGGTCGGCTCGTCGAGCAGCAGGAGGTCGGGCTCGGGAAACAACACCGCGGCCAGCGCCACCCGCATGCGCCAGCCGCCCGACAATTCGGAGAGCGGGCGCGCCTGCATCGCCGCATCGAGCCCGAGCCCGGCCAGGATGCGGGCGGCCCGGGCCGGTGCCGCGCGCGCCCCGATCGTGTCGAGCCGATCCTCGATCTCGGCGATGCGCAGCGGCGCGGGCCCCCCATTGGCAATGGCGCCGTCAAGTTCGGCGAGCAGCCGGCTGCGCTCCTTGTCGGCGGCGAGCACCGTATCGAGCGCGGTGGCCGGCCCGCCCGGCGCTTCCTGCGCCAGAAACCCGATGCGGTGCCCGCGCGGCACGACGACGTCGCCCTGGTCGGGCAAGAGGCGGCCGCGGATCAGGTCGAGCAGCGTCGACTTGCCGGCGCCGTTGCGCCCGACGAGGCCGAGCTTGCTGCCCTCGGGGATCTGCGCGTTGGCCTCGTTGAAGAGGGCCCGCCCGTGGCGTCCCCCGACGCGGTAGGTCAGGCCGGAAATCGTCAGCATCGCGGGCTTCTATCATAATCCGCGCCGCCGCGCAGAATCGGCTATTCGGCGCCACCATCGCGCAGTGCAGCTTCGTAGTCCTGGCAACCGTAAAATATCCGGACAATCACCACCTCGCCCTCCGTGACTTGGAAAATGATCGTTGCCCGGCGCTCGAAGCCCATTAGGCGAAGCCCCGGGCGAATGTCGTCCCTTCGGGTACCGCGCTCGGGAAAGATTTCGAGTGCCCGGCACGCCGCTTCAAGGCGGTCGATATAGCCGCCTGCTAAGGCGAGACCGGACGCCTCGGCGATATACTCATAGAGCCGCAGCAGGTCGGCTTCGGCGAGCGGCCGAAAGCTGACCTCATATTTCTTCATTCCGGCCGGACTTCAGCCGCCCGGCGTGATGCTCGCGGAGGCGCTTGAACACGTCGCCGGCCGGAATGTTCGGCCGGGGATCGGCAAAGGCATCATTGACCCGATCCCGCAGCCACTCGGTCATCGCTGCATCTTCGCGATCGAGTGCCCGGATTGCGGCGCGCATGACCTCGCTGACGCTGGCATAGGCCCCCGACTTCACGCGCGCATCGACCCGCTCCTTGAGGTCGCCCAAGGTGACAGTGACCGGACGGCTGGTGCGCGGCATCGCATCGGCTCCGTTGCTATGACGGTGTCATACTAAACCGGTTTGACCGCGTTTCAAGCTTCGGTATCCGCAAATCACGCCCAGGGCGCCGCCCCGGGATGATCGAGCAGGTTGCATATCCGCCGATCTGGTAAATCGGATTGTGGCGTGCTTGAATCGGGGTGGAGATTGAGACCAACAAATGCCCGGGCTCGCGATACGCGTCAGCGCATCGGGGTTCACAGCCTGGCTCTCGGAAAGGCACGGGCAGGTTCGAGTGCGACAACCACAGATGAACAAATCATCGCCCAAGAGGAGACAACGCTAATGCGTCCATTGCAGTACACTATTCCCGCCGGCTTCCTGCTGGCATTTGCCGCGGCAAGTCCCGCGCTCGCCCAGGCGCCGAACTTCCCGTATGTCGAAATCGAGACGACGTCGGTCAGTGCGGGCATCGGCGGGCAGTCCGGCGATGGCATCCTGAGGCTTCCCAACCTCGGAACCAATTGCACCTATCCGCTCAAGGTCTCGGGCTTCGGCGCCGGCATCCAGCTCGGCATCTCCAAGGCGAGCGCTTCCGGCGGGGTCGCGAACATGATGAGGGTTTCGGACCTGTCGGGCGACTACACCGCCGCGCAGGGCGAGGCCACCCTGCTCGCGGGCGGGGGTGCGACGACGATGAAGAACAACCGGAACAACGTGACGATCGACCTCAAGTCGAACACCCAGGGCCTCAACATCGGCTTCGGCGCCCAGGGCATGAGCATCAGGGTGGCAGAGCCGCCCTCCAACCCGCCCAGGACCTATGTGCTGGAATACGGCTTCAACAAGGATTGGGTCGGTCAGGAAGGCCGTCCTGTCCTCGACCGGGTGGTCAGCGGGTGGAAATGCCGCTACGCCAACATCTGGCTGTTCGGCCACACCGACACGACCGGCAGGGAAGACGCCAATCTCGATCTGTCCGGGAAACGGGCAGCGTCCGCGCGTGATTACCTGGTCGGCGCGGGCGTCAACCCGGAGCGGATAGGGATTGTGGCGCAGGGCGAGAACCATCCGATGGTGGCGACCGCCAACGGCGTGCGGCTTCGCTCGAACCGCGCCGTCGTCGTGGTGATCCAGGAATAAGCCCGGACACCGAGGGCCAGGGAATCAGCGGGATCGGTTTCAACCGATCCCGCGGATTACCCACGAACCGGGGCGGCGCGCCGGGTCAGCGCACTCCACCCGCCCGCAACACCCGCTGGGCGATCGACCAGCGGTGGACTTCGGAGGGGCCGTCGTAGATGCGGAACGGGCGGACCTCGCGGAACAGCTTCGCGACGATCGTGTCGTCGGTGATGCCGAGCCCGCCGAGCACTTGCATGCTGCGGTCGACGATCCGCCAGATCGCCTCCGAGCAGATCACCTTGGCCATGCTGGATTCGTGGCGGCCGCGCTCGCCCTGGTCCAATACCCAGGCGGTGTGCCAGATGACGAGCCGGCAGGTGTGCAAATCCATCTCGTTGTCGGCGAGCATGAAGCCGACCCCCTCGTGCTCGCCGAGGGGCTTGCCGAAGGCGGTGCGGCGGCGCGCGTAATCGGTCGCGATGTCGTGCGCGCGCCGGGCGGCGCCGAGCCAGCGCATGCAATGTGTCAGGCGCGCCGGGGCGAGCCGCGCCTGGGCATAGCGAAACCCCTCGCCGACCCGGCCAAGCACCGCCGATTCCGGGACGCGCAGCCCCTCGAGCCGGATGACGGCGTGGCCGCCGCTCATGTACTGGTCGAGCGTGTCGAGCACCCGCTCGATATGGATGCCCGGCGCGTCCATCGGCGCCAAAAACATCGTCGCGCCGGCGGGCCCCAGGGGGTCGCTCTCGGTCTTCGCCATGATGATCGCGAACGCGGCGCCGATCGCGCCGGTGATCAGCCATTTCTCGCCGTCGATGACAAAGTCGCCGGCGTTGTGGCCCCCACCCTCGCGAACATCGGCGCTGTCGCGGCGCGCCGTCGTCAACAGCATCGACGGGTCGGCGCCGGCGCCCGGAGCGGGCTCGGTCATCATGAAGCACGAGCGGATCCGCCCCGACGCCAAGGGGCGCAGCCATTCCTCCTTCTGGGGCTCGCTGGCGACCTGCTCCAACAGATGCATGTTGGCTTCGTCAGGCGCGAAGATGTTCATCGCGATCGTCGCCAAGGGCGCATAGCCGGCGGCTTCGAACACAACCGCCTTGCCGCGATGATCAAGCCCGAGCCCGCCCCATTCGCGCCCGACATGTGGCGCGAGGAGCCCCGCCGCACGGGCCAGCGCGACCAGTTCCCGGCGGAATTCCTCGGAGGGCCCGTGCGCGGTCTGGCGCGGGTCCCTCTCGCGCGGCATTATTTCGTCGCGCACGAAACGCTCGGTGCGCTCCTTCAGTTCGACAAGCTCGTCGGGGATCGTGAAATCCATGGCCGGCTCCGCGTCTACCCAACGGGCGCACCGTCGAGTATCGCCTGGCCCGGCCGGGGTCAAGCCGAGATCAGCTTTCCAACTAGGTAGATTCCGAGGCTCGCATCATCGTTCAGCCAAACCCACCTGCAAGCAACGGTTCGATCGATTTACCTGTTGGAGGATGCTGTGGATCTCTTGTTGATCATCGTTGTGCTGGTTCTGCTGTTCGGCGGCGGCGGCTTTTACGGTTACCGCCGGTGGCGTTGACCGGGCGCTGAGCATTGCAGGGTAGGAATTTCGCCAAATTCCTGATTGCTGATCCGGCTCGGCGACGAACCGAGCCGGCCAGCAGCATGGTGAGCCTCTCCCGCCCGGCAACCAATACTCATCGCCTCCCCGCCAGGCGCGGATCGGTGTCGGGCGAGCCGTAATCGTCGTGATGGCGCACCCAGGCCTGGTTGTACGGGAGGCCCGCCTCGTCGCGCCCATTGGGCACCAGGTCGAGGTAGTGGTAGGCGGCGTTCATCATGTCGAGGCCGCGCGAATAGCATGAATAGGTGTGGAAGATTTTGCTGCTCGGGTCTTTGCAGAACACGCTGATCCCGGGTAATTCCGCCAGCGATGTCTTGCGCCTCGCGAAATTGTAGTCGACCTCGCCGGCCGCCAGCTGTTCGGGCGTAAACGACACGCCGTAGTCGAAATTGAAGTCGCCGCCGGCCGACGACACCCACGGAAAGCTCCATCCCATGCGCCGCTTGAACGGCGCGATGGTGGCCCAGGGCGCCCGCGAAATCGCCGCCAGGGTCACGTCGCGCTGGTTGAGGTGTGCGTAGAACCCCTCGAAATTGTCGGCCCAGAACGAGCAGCTCTTGCAGCCCGCCTCCCAGCCGGGATCGAACATGAAATGGTAGACGATCAGCTGGCTGCGCCCGTCAAACAGCGCCGCGAGGCTCGTCTTCCCGTCCGCGCCTTCGAACACATAATCCTTGTCGACCCGCTCCCACGGCAGGTCGCGCCGCAGCTGGCTCAGCTGGTCGCGCAACCGGGTGAATTCCTTCTCCTTGGCGAGCAGCTCCCGGCGCGCCGCCAGCCATTCCTCATGCGAAACCACCCGATGCCTATCCATCACGGAACCTCCCTCGACAGCCGGCAGGCCGCGCTCGCATCAACCCACCGGCCGCTCATTCCTCCGGCATTCCGGCCGCGCGCAGACCGGCGAAAAACGTAGTTTCGAACAAGGCGCGGACCTTTGGCACTCCCAAATCTCCGACAGCCCGCAAGCGGGCGATCCTCGTGTAGCGGCGGTCGCCGCTCAGCTTGCGCGCTTCGGCGAGCTCGATGGCAGCGCGTTCGCTATCGCCATTGAGGGCATAGGCGGAAGCCAGCCAGGCGTGCGGCCCCGGCAGGCTGGGGTTGGCGCCGCGCGCCTTTTCCAGCCAAACGATCGCCTCGTCCGTGCGCGACTGCAGCAGGTGCACCATGCCGATCCGCCAATACCAATTGGGCAGCCGCGGATCGCGCGGGCTGAGGCGGATTGCCTGCTCCTGCGCCGGGATGGCCTCCTCGGTCGACCCGGCGAGAAACCTGGTCAGCCCGAGCGCGGCAATCGCGACAACCCAGTTGTGATTGAGCGCGAGCGCGGCTTCGTATTCGGGAATGGCCTCGTCGTGCCGGCGCTGCGCGCGAAGCAGCTGCGCTCGGACGAAATGCGCGAGCGGATGGCGCGGCGATGCCGCCAACGCCGCCTCGGCCAACCGCTCGGCGCGTGCGATGTCGGCCACGGCGGTGTCGGTCATTTGTTCGAGCACGCGGCCGGCGAGCGCCGTGGCCAGCAAAGCCCGCACATCGGCCGAGCGGGGATCTAGCGACAGCGCCTTTTCGAACTGATTTATCCCCTCCGTAAGGCTCTCGCGGGTGGTCCCCTTGTCGCTGTAAAAGGCGGCGCGTCCCCGAAAAATGTAGTCCAGCACATCGGGATGCTCCGTCGGGCGGGCGGCTTCGGCGCCGATCATCGCGAGGTTGAGCGCGATGGCGATCCGGCTGGTGATCTCGTCTTGGATGGCGAACAGATCGCTCGTGTCGCGGTCGAGGCGCTCGGCCCACAGATGCGCGTCGGTCTGGGCGTCGATCAATTGGGCGTTGACACGGACCTGGTTGCCCGAACGCCGGACGCTGCCTTCGAGCACATAGCGCACGCCCAGCTCACGGCGATCTGCTTTGCATTGACCGGCTTGTCCTTGTAGGTGAACGCAGTATTGCGCGAGATCACGAAACTGCCTTCGATCCGCGACAGGTCGGTCGTCAGATCCTCGGTAATTCCGTCGGCGAAATATTGCTGCTCGGGGTCGTTGCTGAGGTTGGCGAAGGGCAGCACGACGATCGACAGGCGCGGCGCAACGGCGGGCTCGGAAATCGCGGCGTCAGGCGGCGCTTGCGATGCAGGCAGGGCGGCGATGGCCTCGGGGCGCAACGCATAGACCCCGACGGGCCTGGCGATGTTCTTGACGCTCTGCTCGCCGCAATCCTCGAAGGGCAGAGCCACCCGGTCACGGATTTGCTCCCACACGCTCCGCGAGATGCAGATGCCGCCCGGATCGGCCAGGCTTTCCAGGCGCGCCGCGATGTTGACGGCGTCGCCATAGAGGTCCTTGTCGTCGACAATCACGTCGCCGAGGTTGATCCCGACGCGGAACAGGATGCGCTCGCCGTCCGGGACATCGGT
Organism: Allostellaceae bacterium; assembly: GCA_036569735.1. Taxonomy (GTDB): domain Bacteria; phylum Pseudomonadota; class Alphaproteobacteria; order ATCC43930; family CGMCC-115725; genus DATARH01. The sequence continues at coordinate 7,527 of DATCQF010000446.1, forward strand.
GTTGCGCTCGATCATCCCCTGCTGCATTGCGACAGCCCAGCGCACCGCTTCGACCGGGCTGGAAAACTCGACCAGCATGCCGTCGCCGGTGGTCTTGACGGTACGGCCGCGGTGCTGGGCGATGCCGGGGTCGATCAGCTCGCGCCGGCACGCCTTGAGCCGCGCAAGCATGCCTTCCTCGTCCACCCCCATCAGGCGCGAATAGCCGGCGATGTCGGCAGCGACGACCGCGGCGAGTTGGCGTTCGGCCTGCTGCGTGAGAGTGGAGCGTGATCGCAAGGTCCAGACTCGAAAGTACTGCCAACCTTACCACCTATGTGCCGGTCCGAAGCAGCGGACAATCCTATTCGCGGCCGAGGAGCGGCACATTTTCAGTTCTCGCGGCTTGTTCGAGCTTCTCGTCGAGAGGGGCGAGCGGCAAGCCATGGCGAGAGGCCAGTTCGAGGTAGGCC
>DATCQF010000447.1:0-4073 GCA_036569735.1 Allostellaceae bacterium
GGGGTACGACGAGCTGTGCCGGATCAAGCCGGATATCGTCTATGTGTCGATGTCGGGCTATGGCCATACCGGCCGGCATCACCATTACACGACATTCGGCCCGGTCGCCCAGGCGGCCGCGGGGCTGACCCACCTATCGGGCCTGCCCGGCGAGCCGCCGGCCGGCTGGGGCTGGTCGTACATGGACGATACCGGCGGGATGTATGGGGCGATGTGTGCCCTGACCGGGCTCTACCACCGCAACATGACCGGCAAAGGCCAGCACATCGACCAGGCCCAGATGGTGGCGAGCGTCCCCCTCAACGGCCCGGCGCTCCTCGACTTCACGGTCAACGGGCGGGGATCGCGGCGGGCCGGGTTTCCGCCGGGCAACCGCGCGCACTGGCCGGGGACGCCTCTCGTAAACAACTACCGCGGCCCGACCGTGGCGCCCCATAACGCCTATCGCACCCACCCCGGCGAGTACAACGACTGGTGCGTGATCGTCTGCCACTCGGACGAGGAATGGCTGCGACTGGTAGAGGTCATGGGCGCGCCGTTGACGGGTGCTCCATCCGGGGCCGCCTCGCCGAAGTTCGCCACGCTCGCCGGACGTTTGGCGCACCAGGAGGAACTGGACGAGCACATCGAGGCGTGGACCACGACCCTGGATAAGTACGAGGTGACGGAGCGCTGCCAGGCAGCCGGTGTTCGCGCCCTTCCGGTGCAAAGCGCCGAAGACCGGGTGGAGCATGACCCGCAGTTGCGCCACCGCGAGATGTATCTCGAAATGGAGCATCCGGCGCTCGGACGGCACAAGGTGCAGAACGCCCCGTTCAAGCTCTCGCAAACCCCGGCGTCAAACCACCTGCCGAGCCCCCTCATTGGCCAGCACACAAGGGAGATTGTCGAGGGCCTATTGGGCTACAGCCGGGACGAACTCCGAGCCGGCTTTGACGACGGCATTTTCTGGCCGACCAGCCGGGCGCGCTTTCCCTACATGGAGGAGATGCTGAAGTGAGCGATGCCCAGAAGCTGACGGGCCCGCTGACGGGCCTCAGAATCCTCGAGCTCGCGGACGAGACCGGCCAGTTCTGCGGCAAGCTTTTCGGCGATCTCGGGGCCGACGTGGTCAAGATCGAGCCGCCCGGCGGTGAGCCCAGCCGCCATGTCGGGCCATTTCTCGACGACATCCCGCACCCGGAGCGCAGTCTGTCGTTCTGGTACTACAACACCTCCAAACGCGGCATCACCCTCGATCTGGAAACCGCCGACGGAAGCCGGCTTTTCGGGCGGTTGGCGGCGGCATCGGACGTCGTTCTGGAGACCTTCCGGCCCGGTTTCCTCTTGTCGCTGGGGCTCGATTACGAATCTCTCGGCCAGCAAAATCCGGGGCTGATCATGTGCAGCCTCACCCCGTTCGGCCAGACCGGCCCGTGGCGCGATTACCTTTCCAGCGACCTCCTCCACATGGCGGCGGGCGGCGAGATGGCCTCCAGCGGGTATGACGCGGCGGATGTGCCGGATGCCCCGCCGATCGCCCCCGGGGGCGGCAACGCCTGGCACATGGGCGGTCATTTCGCCTACATGGCGATCATGGCCGCGCTGGTCTACCGGAGTGTTGCGGGCCAGGGGCAGTATATCGACGCGTCGATCCACGAGGCCTGCGCGCTGACGACCGAGGCGGCGATCGCCAACTATGTCTACCGCGGCGAGGTGCTGCGGCGTCAGACCGGCCGCCATCATGCCGCCGGTCCGACGCCCCGCACCCAGTTCCGCGCCAACGACGGCACCTATGTCTGCGCGTTGGTGGCGGGCCGGCTCAACCCCAGGTACATCGGCGAGTTGGCGGACCTCCTCGACACCAACGGCATGGCCGGCGATCTCAGGGACCCCAAATACCAGGACCCGGCGGTCATCGCGGCGAACACCTCGCACATCATCGACGATCTGGTCGCGAGCTTCATCGCCAGCCTGCCGGCCGAGGAGGTCTACCACGCCGCCCAGGAACGCGGCTTCACCTGGGGGGCGGTGCGGGCCCCGGAGGCGCTCCTCGACGACCCCCACCTCAATGACCGCGGTTTCTGGAAAGAGGTCGAGCACCCCGAACTCGGCCGCAGCTTTGTCTACCCGGGCGAAGCGGCGATCTACAACGGCTCGCCCTGGCGGATCTCCCGGCGGGCACCCTTGATCGGCGAGCACAACACGGAAATCTTCTGCGACGAACTGGGGCTGTCCCGCGAGGAGCTCTGCGTCCTCGCGGAAAGCCGGGTGATCTAATATCGTCATCCCCGCGAAAGCGCTTTTGAAGTGCTCTGGGAGAGAGAACATTATGTCAGCAGTCGCAACAGCGCCTAGGACACAACAAGATTCAGTAATCGGGGTCATTACCCTGGCGTTCAGCAGCGACCCGGTGGCGCGCTTTGCCCTCCCGGACCCGGCGACGTACCTTACCCAAATGCCTCCGGTCGTGCAGGCGTTTGGCGGAGCCGCGCTCGATCATGGCAGCGCCTGGTATGTCGAGGGATTTCTCGGGGCGGCATTGTGGCTGCCGCCCGGAGTCCATCCCGATCACGAGACGCTCGATGCCTTGATCGAGCGCCATGTGCCGAAGCAGCGGCAGGGTATGATGTCCGAGGCGTTCGAGCAGATGGGCGCCAGCCATCCCGATGAGCCGCACTGGTATCTGCCGCTGATCGGCATCGATCCGAGCTGGCAGAATCACGGACTCGGTTCCGTGCTAATGGAATATGCCGCTGCGATCTTCGATCGCGACCGCGTGCTCGCCTATCTCGAAAGCAGCAATCCGCGCAATATCCCGTTCTATCAGCGGCACGGCTACGAGGTGATTCGCACGATCCGCGCCGGCGACTGCCCGCCGATCACGCCGATGCTGCGCCGGCCGGGTGCGCGAGCTTAGCTGGACGCCGGCTGGATGAGCGCTGCAGCGGAAGAGGCGGCCCGAACCCGCCCCGGCGACGACGGCCCCGGCCTGCGCCAGGGCAGCCTGGGGCTGATCGAGACGATCGGTCAATCGGTGGCCAACATCGCGCCGACTGGGACCCCGGCAATAGCGATCGGCGTGCTTGTCGGGATCGCCGGGATCGGGACCTGGATGGCGTATCTGATCGCAACGGTCGGTATGATCTTCGTGGCGGTCAATATCGGCGCCCTGGCCCGCCGTCACCCGCTCGCCGGCTCCTATTTTGTCTATATCGGCCGCACCCTCGGACCATTGGCAGGGATGATCGCCGGCTGGAGCATCGTGGCGGCCTATCTGGCGGCCGGCATCGCATGCGTGTTCGGGGGCGAAGTTGCTCTCGCCAATGTCATGCGGGCGGTCGGGCTCGGCACCTTCACTCCGCCGGCCTGGCTTTTCGTCCTGGTTTTCATGGCGCTGGTCTGGGCGCTCGCTTATCGCGACATCCGCTTGTCGTCGCGGGTCGGGGTCGCGATCGAAGGCCTGTCGCTCAGCATCATCGTTCTGATCACCGCGATAGTTGTGGCGCGGCACGGCACGGCGATCGACCCGATTCAACTCGACCTGGCGCATCTCGGGTGGGGCGGCGTGATGTCCGGCCTGACCTTGGCGGTATTCGCTTTTGTTGGCTTCGAAAGCGCCGCGACGCTCGCCCAGGAAACTCGCGACCCGACCCGTGCGGTGCCGCGCGCAATCATGCTCAGCGCCGTTGTCGCCGGCGTGTTCTTTGTCGCGATCGCTTACGCGATGGTGCTCGGCGTTGCCGACGAGACGAAGATTTTGGCCGAGAGTTCATCGCCCTTCGCCGAGATCACCGGCCGGGCGGGCCTTCCATGGGCGTCGGCTGTGGTCTATTTCGCGGCGCTGATCACCGTCTTCGCCAGCGCCCTGGCCTGCATCAATGCGGCCTCCCGTCTGACGTTTTCGATGGGGCGCTTCGAGTTCATCCACCGCTCGATGGGCGCCGTGCACCATCGGCACCAGACGCCGCATGTCGCGATTTCCGCCGCGGTACTCTTGATCGCGCTGGTTTGCCTGGCGATGAGCGGCGTCGAACCGCTAGACGGCTTCGGGCTGTCCGCGACCTTCTCGACTTTCGGTTTTCTCGTCATCT
>DATCQF010000448.1:0-11574 GCA_036569735.1 Allostellaceae bacterium
GCGAGCCGCGCGGCGAGCGGCGGCAGCTGGGCGAGGTGCTCGGCGACCTCCATCGCCTTTACCATCAATTCGCCGTGCGGCACCACCCATTGCGCGAGCCCGGCCCGCTGCGCCTCCTCGGCGTTCAGTGGAAACCCGAGCGCGAGCTTCATCGCCTGGCCGCGGCCGACCCAGCGCGCGAGCCGCACCGTGCCGCCCTGCGCCGGCAAAATGCCGAGCGAGACCTGGGTCAGGCGCCACTCGGCGCGTTCGGAGGCGACGATCAGGTCGCAGCAATAGGTCACGATGCAGCCGATCCCGACGGCATACCCGTTGACCGCGGCAACCAGGGGCTTGGCGAAATCGGACAAGAGGTTCATCGCCTGAAAGCGCCGCCGCTTCGGCAAGGCCTCGATCGCGTCGGCGATCGAATCGCTGGTATGCGTCTTCGGGTCCTTGATGTTGGCCCCGGCGCTGAAGGCGCCCCCCGCCTCGTCGCCGGTCAGGACCACGCAACGGATGTCGGGGTCGTCCTCGAGCTGCGGCAACAGCTCCTTCAGCGCCGTATTGTAATCCTCGCCCCAGGCATTGCGCGCCTGCGGCCGCGACAGGGTCAGAACCGCGACGGCGCCGTGTTTCTCGTATAGCAAGGGCATGGCGTGCTCCTATATTCGGGTCTAATAGCATGTCGTCGAGTTGCTGGTGCCCGTCGCCACAGACACGCATCGAGGCTCTCTTTGCATAGGGGCAGGCGAAAGAACGCCTTGGCTTGCCCGTTCGGCAGCCCCAAGTTGTGTGCGGCATTGTACATAGGCTTGGCTGCCAAAACTCGCGCCCCAAGAAACACACGTAAAATGATCCGGCATACAGTCACCGAGTTGTCGCTTGGCGACTTCGGCCTGGAGGTTCGGGTTGCCACGGTTGAACTTAAGCCCCTGGCAAACATCTCGATCCGACGCGGCCGCAAGCTGCTCCGGGCTCATCACCGCAATCCGATTGGATTGGGCAACCCCGCAGGCTGTCAAAATCATTGAAAGGAGTGCGATCGCACTGAGACTCGCCAAAACCCGAGGGCATGAAGCCATTGCCAGCGTCCCTAAGGCCTCAGGTCTTGCGCTCGAAAACCGTTTCGGAGCCGCTCTCACGGCCCATAAAGCACACTTGTATCGCGCCAATCGTCATTGCCTCTCGGGCATGTGTACTCATCTGTTCGAGCGTCATGTCGCCCGGATTGTCCAGATATCGGACACCATCGTCCTCCAAGATGTACTCGATATAGGCGATGCTCATCGCTTACCTCCGTTGTCAAGGCATACGGGAATGGAGCGGCGGAAGAATAACTGGGTCAAGGCTTATTACAACGACGGAAGCCGAATGAGCGTAGCGCCGCTATTATCGCAGAGCCAAAGATTGGCCCAGCCGTTTGGCTAGATCACGCCCTCCCGTTTCAGCTCGGCAATTTCATCCGCCGAGAGCCCGAGCCAGCCGCCGTAGATTTCGGTGTTGTGCTGGCCGAGCTTGGGGCTGGGGGTGGTCGCGACCTTGTCGGCGCCGTGGAAGCGCAGCGGGGAGTTTGGCACGACGAGGCGGCCGATTTCGTCGTGCTCGATCCATTCGAGCATGCCGCGCTCGTGCATGTGCGCGTCGTTCATCACCTCGTCGACCTCGCGCACCGGCGCCAGGGGGATGCGCATGCGCTTGGCGATCGCGAAGATTTCCATCTTGCCCAGCGTCCGGGTCCAGGCCGCGATCGCCTCGTCGAGCTCGGCCATGTGCGCGACCCGGTCGGCGTTGGTCAGGAAGCGCGGGTCGTCGCGCAGTTCCTCGCGGCCCATCGCCTTCAAGAGGTTGTGCCAATGCGCCTCGACCGCGACGTTGAGCGCGACATACCCGTCATTGGTCGGGTAGACCCCGAGGGGCGCGCGCCCGTGGCTCGAATTGCCGGTGCGCCCTGGCACCTCGCCGGTCTCGAAATAGGCGTGCAGCGGCGAAGTGAGGGTGGCGTAGGTGGCCTCTTCCATCGCCACTTCGACGAGGCGGCCGATCCCGGTGCGCTCGCGCTCGAAGAGGGCGGTGACAGTGGCGGCGTAGAGGTGGATGCCGGAGAGGAAATCGACGACCGCGGGCCCGGCCTTGACCGGCGGCCCGTCGGCGAACCCGGTCGTCGCAATGAGGCCGGAGACCGCCTGGATCGTCAGGTCCATCGCCAGGTTGTCGCGGTCGGGCCCCGAGAGGCCGTAGCCAGAGCCCGAGGCGTAGACGAGGCGCGGGTTCTTCTCGTGGACGACGCTCCAGCCGACGCCGAGCCGGTCCATGACGCCAGGCGCGAAGTTTTCCAGGAGCACATCGCCCTTCTCGACCATGCGGAAGAGGAGCGCCCGGCCGCGCGCGTCCTTCAGGTTGAGGGTGATCGCCCGCTTGTTGCCGTTGAGCATCGCAATCGGGAAGGTCGTGCTCTTGCCCGGCGGCGCGCGCCGGCGCAGCGGCTCGCCCTGGGGCGGCTCGATCTTGATGACATCGGCCCCGGCCTTGGCCATCAGCAAGGTCGCATAGGGGCCCTGATAGACTTGGCCGAAATCGAGGACGGTGATCCCGGCGAGCGGCCGGTTGGCCCGCGCCACGGAGCTTCTACCGCCCCTTGAAGGGGCGCGGCGGGCGCTTTTCGGCGAAGGCGCTCGCCGCTTCGTGGAAATCCTCGGTCAGATAGAGCGCGAACGGCGCGGCGATGAACTGCGCCTCGCGGGTGATGCGCTCCAGATACCAGCGCCTTGTGCGCACCGTGGTGCGTACCGAGAGCGGCGGGTTCTTGCCGACCGCCCGGGCCAGTTCGCGGGCGACCTCGAGATGCTGTCCGGCCGGGGCGACCCGATTGAAGATCCCGGCGGCGAACCCTTCCTCGGCGGTGAAGAACCGCCCGGTCAAGGCGATCTCCTCGCCAAAGGCGGCGGCGTTCCTATAGTGGAAGAGGGCCCAGTAGCGCGAGGCGCCGAGCCCGCGCGAGGTTTCGGTCAGCTGAAACCTTGTGCCGGCCTCGGCGACGATCAGGTCGCATTCCAAGGTGAGGCCGAGCGCGAGCCCCAGCACATAGCCGTGCACCGCGGCGATGACCGGCTTCCAGTTGACCGCGCGGGTCAACAGATCGGCGGAATTGCTGCCGCGGCCCTGCGGCCCGCCGAGCCGTTTGAATTCTTCCGGGGCGCGCAGCTGGCGCTGGCGGACATCGGCGCCGCTCGAAAACGCGCGGCCCTTGCCGTTGAGGATCGCGACGTCGGCCTCGGGATCGAGGTCGAAGCGGTGCAGCGCCTCGTCGAGTTGGCGCACCACCTCGTCGCTGACCGCGTTGAGCTTGTCGGGCCGGTTCAGCGTGATCGTGGCGATCCGCTCGGCACAGGAATATTCGACGAAGTTTTGCTCGTCCGTGGCCATATTTCCCTCCCGCGAGGCTGCCCAGATTGAACGCCTCGGGGCAGCTTGCGGGGGGAGGCGGGGACTGTCAACGCCAGCCCCCAAAGCCAGTCGCCAAAGACTTGGAAAGCCCGGTCAGACGACGTGGAAGATGTACAAGAGGATGATGATCGGGATCGGCACCCCGACCGCCCATAGAAGAATTCCGCGACCCATGATCTGATGTCCCGTGCAGTTATCGGAATAAAAGCCGACGCAGCGGCTTATTTCTTGCCCGCGAGTTCGCGCGCGGCGTCCTTGACCAGCCCGACCGCGCTGCGCACGCGCCCTTCGGCCTGCTCGGCCTTGCCTTCGGCCACGGTGTCGCGGTCGCCCGTGAGCTGACCGACGGTTTCCTTGATCTTGCCGGTCGCCTTGCGCAGACCGCCCTCGACACGCTCTTTGTCCACCACCACCGCTCCTCGTCCGTTTGTCACTCAAGGAACAGGCGGCGACGCAACGCGGTTCCCCAGGCGGCCGCAGGGGTAAGGCACCAGGCCCGGGCATTAAGCCGTCAGCGAGGGTAGGCCCGCTCCCAGATTTCGTGCGTCCACGCCCCCTCGGGCCTCTGGCGGATCACCGGGTTTGACGCCGCGGACAACAGGACATCGACGGTGTGTTCATAGGCGGCCGGCTCCAGGTAGCCGAGGCCGTGGAGGTTGTTGGCGACCAGTTTGGCGACTTCGCGCAGCATCCGTTCCGCCTGCCGCAGACCGGCCGGGTCCGCCGCGCCCGCGCGCAACAGGATGCGCATCACCTCGGACCGGTGCGCCGGCGCGGCGGCGAAACGCCAGCCCTCGACCGAGGCGCGGACAAAGCGCGCGAGGCGGTCCCGCATTGCCGGGTCGGCGAGTTTCGCGGAGAGGGCGTAGAGACCATCCTCGAGCGTCGCCACGCCCTCGTCGTCATAGCGGAAGACGACCAGCTGCGACGGCTTCACGCCGGCATCGATGACCTGCCCGTATTCGTTGTAGCTCATCGTCGAGATGCAGGCGGCGCGCCCCTCCAGCAACAGCTCGACGCCGGCATCCTGGCGCAGCACCGTGACGTCCGGTTTATCGCCGCCGGTATTCAGCCCGAGCTTTGCCATCCAGGCGAGGAACGGATATTCGTTGCCGGCGAACCACACGCCGAGCGTCTTGCCCTTTAAATCCGCGGGACGGCGCACCCCGCTGTCGCGGCGGCAGGTCAGCTGCAGCCCGGAGTGCTGGAAGATCTGCGCGATATTGACGATCGGCGCTCCCCGGTCGCGCGCCGCGAGGGCCGAGGTCAGCCAGTCGACCGCGACATCGGCCCCGCCGGAAGCCAGTACCTGCGACGGAGTGATGTCCGGCCCACCCGGCTTGATCGTCACGTCGAGCCCGGCCTTGCGATAGAACCCCTTGGCCTCGGCCACGAAATATCCGGCGAACTGCGCGTCGGGTAGCCATTTCAATTGCAACACCAGCGGATCGCCAGCGTCTGCCGGGGCCGCCGCGGCAAGGCACAATGCGGCCGTCGCCGCCCACAACCATCGGTGCATGACTTCCCCCGCCGCCAACTCGAACGCGGATCGATGGATCCCGGCTTTCGCCGGCTTTCGCCGGGATGACAGCCGGTTATTTGATCTCGACCAGCTCGATCGCCTCGCGGCTGGGGCCTTCGATCATCACCGCGCGGGTGTCGCCGAGCTTGTACGGGTCTTCGAGGAAATTGACGCCCTCGCCGCGCAGCTTGTCGACCCATGCGTCGAGGTCGGCGACGCCGAGACCGATATGGTCCTGCATCTGGCCGCGGCTGCTGACCAGGGGCTCGTCGTCCGGGTTCATGTACCAGGTCAAGACGACGTCGCCGAACTCGACTCCGGCGCGCGGGTTGCGGAACATCCCCTCGCGGTTGAGCGCCGGCCAGGTGCGGTCGGCGCCGCGCTCGACCCGGCAATTGGCAAGCGTCAGGTCGGTGTCGGGGAAACCCTGGCGCACCGGCGCGTTGAGGTGCGTCTTGTACCAGGCGAGGGCGCAGAACGGCTGCTCGTGCCACATGTGCACGTGGTTGAAGCGCTCGGCCGGGTAGTCGCCGGCAATCTCGAAGAGCGCGTTCTCGGGGCCGCCCGACATGTAGGCGAAGCCGCCCTTGCGGGTCGGCTGAACGCTCTTTTCCCGGGCCTCGGCGATCTGCGTCCGGGTCAGCCCGAGCGTATTGCCGATGCTCGGCCAGGTGTCGCTGCTGACCAGCACCGAGCCGCCCTCGTCGCTGGTATAGAGCGGCCGCATCTCTACGTCGGGACGGCTCTTGAAGCGTTGGACGGCGGCTTGGGAATCGGCGACATGCCAGCCGAAATGCCAGATCGCGCTCTGCGGCCGGGTCGGCGGCGGCGCCGCGACCTTGTCGAACAGCACCAGCACGTTGTTGGGGGATTGGAGGGCTGCAATGCCGCCCCAGCTGCCCTTCTTCGTGCTCGGGAATTGCCTGGCGTAGAAGTCGATCGCGGCGTCGGGATCGACCGAATTGAGATGCAGATGGTGGAAACCTGGTGTCGGCAGCATGGCGCGTCCTCCGCGAATTTCGCGCCACTATGCGCCCGGCGCCGCGGAAATCAACGCCCCGGCGCAGATCGCACGGGGGCTGTCGCAGGCGCGGTGGAACCCTGTACCCGTAGGGGTGTTTGCGCGCATCGACCTTGGGGGGAACCGGCATCACCGAGAGCGGCATCACCGAGAGCCAGGGCCAGGATGTGGCCGCGATGCAGGCGCGTCGCAAGCCGTCTCAAGAGGCGCTTGCCGCGGTCTTGTCCGGCGGCGCCGACATCGGGGCGCTGATCCGCGCGCCGGATGGGTATGCGCCGCGCATCCTGGTTGGCGAGTCCGACCCCGACACGCGGGACCGGCTCATACGGGTGCTCGGCTCGGCCGGGTGCCGGGTCGAGACGGTGCGCGGCGGCCGGAGCGCTTTTGCCGCCGCCGCCGGCGACCCGCCCGACCTGATCGTCGCAGATGCGGGCGTGGCGCGGCGCCATGGGTTTGCGCTGTTGCGCCAGTTCCGCGCCGATCCCGCCACCCACTGGCTGCCGGTCATCATTGTCGCCGCCGAGATGCCCTCCGCCGAGCTTGGCGAGGCGGCGAGACACGAGGCATTCGATGCCGGGGCCGACGATTACCTGGTCAAGCCCGTCGGGGCGCGCGAGCTGTTGTCGCGGGTCGGCCTGCATCTGGCGATGGCGCGGGTCGGGCGCGAGGCGAGCGAGGCGGTGCGCGCCTCGGAGCGGCGCTTTGCCGAGGTGCTTGAGGCGATCGGCGAGGCGGTCTTTGCGTTGGACCGCGCCGAGTGCATCCTGTTCGCCAATAGGAAGGCGCTCGAATTGTGGAACAAACCGGCCGAAGAGGTCATCGGCCGGCATCTTCTCGAAGTCTTCCCCGGCATCGAGGGCGGCGAGCCCTATCGGGTCTATCGCCAGGTGCTGGCGGGCGGCGAGTCGGTGCATCTGGAAACCAGGGCGCCCGCCCTCGGCGACCGCTGGATCGGGCTCGATGCATACCCCGCTCCAGAAGGCGGCCTCGTCGTCGCGTTTCGCGATATCGACGAGCGCAAGCGGGCCGAGGCGCGGCTGCGCGACAGCGAGGAGCGCTTCCGCCTGATGCTCGAAGCGCTGCCCGACAAAGCCTTTGTCATCCGCCCGGACGGCGTCGCGGAATACTATAACCAGCAACTGCGCGACTATGCCGGCGTGCCGATCGGGCCGGAGCCGGCGGCGCGCTCGGCACTGCATCCTCCCGAGGACCGCGAGCGGGTCGACAGCGCCCGGGCCGAGGGCTTCGCCACCGGCGACGAATTCGCCGTCGAAGCGCGCATGCGCCGGCATGACGGGGTGTACCGCTGGCATCGCATCCGCAACCGGCCGATCCGGGTCGACGGGGGAATCGCGTTCTGGCTCGGCACCGCGGTCGACATCGACGACATGCACGAGGCAAACATGCTGCTGGAGCGCCGGGTCGCCGAGCGCACCGCCGAACTCGAAGCCGCCAACCGGCGCCTCGCCGCGCAGATCGACGAGCGCGAAAAGGCCGAAGCCCAGCTGCGCCGGGCGCAGCGCATCGAGGCGGTAGGGCAGCTGACCTCGGGCGTGGCGCACGATTTCAACAACCTCTTGACCGCGATCATCGGCAATCTCGAACTGTTGCAGGCGCAGCTTGGCCGCGGCAGCGCACGGGCCTCGAAGCTGCTTGGCGCGGCGGCTGACGCGGCCGAACGGGGCGCCCGTCTGACCGCTCAGCTGCTCGCGTTCTCGCGCCAGCAGCGGATGCGTCCCGAGCCGGTCGACCTCAACCACATCGTCGACAGCCTGGGCGCGCTGCTGCAGAGCACGATCGGCGCGACGATCCGCATCGAAAAAATGTTGTCGCAGAAGCTTTGGCCGGCGCTGGCCGATGCCAGCCAGATCGAGCTGGTGCTGCTGAACCTGGCGATCAACGCGCGCGATGCGATGCCGGGCCAGGGCGCCATTGCTGGTGGCCCCATTACCGGCGGCACCATCAGAATCGAGACCGCCAACCTCACGCTGGGCCGCCCCGAACGTCCCGAGGAGCCGCCGCCGGGCGATTATGTGATGGTGTCGGTCGGCGATACCGGTAGCGGGATTGCGCCGGCCATCCTCGACAAGGTGTTCGACCCGTTCTTTACGACCAAGGAGGTCGGCAAGGGCTCGGGTCTCGGGCTGTCGCAGGTGCTCGGCGTTGCGCAGCAGCTCGGCGGCGGCGTGCATATCGATACGCGGCCGGGCAGGGGCACGATCGTCAAGGTGTTTCTGCCGCGTGCCCGCATCGCCGATGTTGCCCGACAGCGGGTCCGCGCCAGGCCCCGCGCGGCGATCGCCGGCAACACCGAACACGGCGGCGGGCTCATTCTCCTGGTCGACGACGACGACGATGTCCGCGCGGTCGCCGCCGCGATGCTGGACGAGGCCGGGTACCGGGTCATCCAGGCCGGCAGCGGCGGCGCCGCGCTCGAATGCCTGGAGCGCCACGCCGGGCGCATCACGCTGCTGATTGCCGACATCGCGATGCCCGGGATGAGCGGCGTCGAGCTGGCGCATGCGGTTCGGCTCGGCCGGCCCGACCTGCCGATCCTCTTCATCACCGGGTTTGCCGGCGCCGCGTTGCCGCCCACCGACTCAGCCCAGGACCGGCTCCTGCGCAAGCCCTTCCACGCCAGCGAGCTGACCGCCGAGGTCGCGGCCCTCCTCGCGGAATGCAGCACCAGCGGCACCATCGCCCGCCTGCACGCCCCGGCCTGAAAGTCACCGTGAGGCGGTGAGGTGGCGGGCTAAAAAGAAAAAACACCAACGCGGAGGACGCAAAGGATACGCAAAGGTCGCAGAGGTTCATGTTGCCGGCGCGCACCGCCCATCAACATCACGCAACGCGCACCTGTCGAGGATTTATCCCACCTCCCCTTTCGACGCACTCCATTGCATTAAGATTCGCATTCCCAGCGAAAGGCGGGACCCACTCATCAACGACTCGATCGGCGGACCGGTGGATCCCGGCTTTCGCCGGGAATGTAATTTGAGTTGCCGGGAATGCAATTTGAGTTGGTTGTGATATCGCTCAAAGCATCCTGACTTGGGTATTTGTCGGCGCCTCGCGCCATGAGTGCGCCCGTCGCGCCCTCCGCGTTAAAGCGTTTCTTTTTTTCCTCTCACCGGCTCACTGCATCATTGTGGACTATGCGATCATCTGCGGGATGATCAGGAACAGATCGGTGTCGCCGGTCTGTTGTCCGGCGGCGGTCAGAAGGGCATGCGCCTGGCCGCGGTGATGCGTCTGATGGTTGAAGAAATGGGTGACGAGGAGGCGCTTGGGAGCAGTGACCTCGCGACCGGCGGCGCCGCTGAACCACACCAGATCCGCGTCGAGCCAGGCCTCGTCGACCCTCGCCGCCCAGCGCGAGATGTCAGCATCGCCGTTGTCGCGCGCCGCGCGCAAATCGGCCCAATCCTCGACGAAATGGTCGCTTTGCTTTTGCCCCACCGCCGGCCGTGGCCAATCGTCGAAGCGGCTCATCCACTGGCTGTCGCCCCACAGGATGTGCACCAGCGTGCCGTGGATCGAGCCCCAGAAGGCGCCCTTCGGCGCCCGCCGCTCGGCATCGGACAGGCGCCCCGCGGCGTCGTAGAGGCGCCGGTTCATCTCGGCGTTGTAGGCTGCCATCGTGCGGACATAGGCCGGGGTGATCATGCGTGCCTCCGCTGTCGCTCGGTTCAAGCCCGGTGAATTGCAGATTCCGTTTGCCGTAAGCCGGCGCGCGCCGCAACCTTGATTCGTCATCAACCAATTCGCTTCGCCGATCACCGCCACTCATCGCCTCTTGGGGGGAGACCAACGACATGCCCGAAGGACAGCGCGCCCGGCCGACGCCGACGCCCGAGACCATGCATTTCTGGGAGGGAACGCGGGCCGGCGAACTCCGCCTGCAGCGCTGCAATTCCTGCCAGAAGGCCTATTTCCCGCCGCGACCCTTTTGTCCGCATTGCGCGGCGCGCGAGGTCAGCGTGTTCCGCGCCACCGGAAGGGGCCGGCTCTACAGCTACGTGATCCATCACCGGCCGGTGCCGGGCTTTACCCCGCCCTACGCGATCGCGGTCGTCGAGCTCGACGAGGGGCCGCGCATGATGACCAACATCGTCGAATGCCCGCAGACCCCCGAGGCGCTGGTGCTCGACATGCCGCTCGAGGTCGCCTTCGAGAAGATCGACGACGAGATTTCTCTCCCATTGTTCCGTCCGGCGAAAGGTTGAGGCCGATGAAACCGAAATCGATCGCCATCGTCGGCGCCGCCGAAACGACCGACATGGGCCGCATCACCAACCTGTCGCAGATCGGCCTCCATGCCGACGCCGCGCTCAACGCGATGAAGGATGCCGGGTTGAAGCCCTCCGACATCGATGGGATCGCGACCGCGGGCGAGACCCCGGTCACGATCGCGCATTACCTGGGGATCACCCCCAAATGGGCCGACGGCACCGCGGTCGGCGGCTGTTCGTTCATGATCCATGTCCGCCACGCCGCCGCCGCGATTGAATCGGGCCTCTGCAAGACCGTGCTGATCACCCACGGCGAGAGCGGGCGCTCGGGGATCGCGCGCTCGCGCCCCGCGGTGTCGCCGGGGAGCCTCGCCGGGCAATTCGAGCTGCCGTACGGGCCGATGGGGCCGCCGACGCTCTTCCCGATCCCGGTCTTGCGCTACATGAAAACCTACGGCGTCACCCACGAGCAATTGGCGATGGTCGCGGTCGTGCAGCGCGAATGGGCGGCGAAAAACCCGCGCGCCACCTTCAAGGACCCGATCACCGTCGATGACGTGTTGAATTCGCGGATGATCGCCTATCCGTTCCGCCTATTGCAGTGCTGTCTGGTGACCGACGGCGGCGGCGCCCTCATCCTGACCGCTTCCGAGCGCGCCAGGGACTTCCCGACAAAGCCTGTGTACCTCCTCGGTACCGGCGAGTCGGTCGAAACCCCGATGGTCAGCCAGATGGCGGATTTTACGTCGTCGCGCGCGTTCCGCGTCGCCGGCGCCAAGGCCTTCGAGGAGAGCGGCATCGCGCACAAGGATGTCGACCATCTGATGATCTACGACGCCTTCGCGCACCTGCCGATCTACGGGCTCGAAGACCTCGGCTTCTGCAAGCGGGGCGAGGCGGCCGGGTTCATCTGGGACCGCAACACCGCCCCCGGCGCCAAACTCCCCCTCAACACCAACGGCGGCGGCCTCAGCTACATGCATTCCGGGATGTACGGCATGTACGCGCTCCAGGAGAGCGTGCGCCAGATGCGCGGCATCGCCCCGGCCCAGGTGCCCGGCGCCAAAATCTCCGTCTGCCACGGCGTCGGCGGAATGTTCGCCGCCTCCGGCACCATCATCATGACGAACGAGGGGTAGCGGCGAAGCCCGCCGAAGACGACAAACCAACCCCGGGGGCTCGATGTCGGTCGCGGCGCCTATATCTGGTAGCCGCAAGCGCCCCAGTAAAAACCGGGAGGGAAAAAATCTTGCGGCATTTTTTCGAGCCAATGGCAAAGTGTGAACAAATATAACCATTAGACTATATTTTATACAGTATCTTTTAATTTCACGAGGACTTAGAAAATACCCATCGTAATAGAGCTTATACGG
>DATCQF010000449.1:0-8268 GCA_036569735.1 Allostellaceae bacterium
ACCATCGTGCGGATCAGCGGAGGCTAGGGGTTATGGCCGGGGCCACGCTTCGCCGCCGCAACGGCGCCACCATGCTGCTGCTCGCCACGGTGGTCGTGGGAATGGTTGGGTTGTCGTTTGCCTCGGTGCCGCTCTATCGGCTGTTCTGCCAGGCCACCGGCTACGGCGGCACGACCCAGCGCGCGACAGCTTCATCCAAAGAGACCGCCGACGCGGTCATTACGGTGCGCTTCGACGCCGAGACCGCGCCCGATCTCGGCTGGGAATTCCGCCCGGTCGTGCCCGAAATTCAGGTCCATCCCGGTGAGCAGCGCGAGGTGTTGTTCCGCGCGGTCAACCGCGGCAGCGCACCGGTCACCGGGACGGCAACCTATAATGTGACTCCAACAAAGGCCGGTATCTATTTCGACAAGCTGCAATGTTTCTGCTTCACCGAGCAGCTTCTGGCGCCGGGCGAGAGCCGCGACATGGGCGTCGTGTTCTTTGTCGATCCCGATGTGCTGAAGGATCCCGGCACCAGCGAATTGCGCACGATCACCTTGTCCTACACGATGTTCCGGGCGCCCGATCCCGGCGCCCCGGGCGCATCGGCCAACCGTCGCAGCCCGGCCGCGGCGGTGACCCAGGCGGTTAATTGAGCGATAAACCAGGCGATTTTTGCGGATAGGCCATGACCGACACCCACGCCCACGACGCCCATGCCCATGCCGATGGGCACGCCGACGCGCATGAAGCGCCGAAGCACCCCTACCATCTCGTCGATCCGAGCCCGTGGCCAATCGTCGGCGCGATCGCCGCGGGTCTGCTCGCCGCCGGCGGGGTACTGTTTATGCACGGCCATGGGGTGATCGTGATGATCATCGGCTTCATCGCCGTGCCTCTGACGATGGCGGTGTGGTGGCGCGACGTGATCCGCGAGGCGACCTTCGAGGGCCACCATAATACCGTCGTGCAACTCGGCCTGCGCTATGGCATGGCCTTGTTCATTGCCTCCGAAGTGATGTTCTTTTCGGCGTTTTTCTGGGCGTTCTTTTCCTCGAGCCTCTACCCGGCCGGCGGCGTGTGGCCGCCCAAGGGCATCCACCCGTTCGATCCGTTCGAATTCCCGTTTCTCAACACCCTGATCCTCCTGTTGTCCGGCACGACGGTGACCTGGGCGCATCATTCGCTCTTGGCAGGCAACACGAAGGGCCTCATCCAGGGCCTCACCGTGACCGTTCTGCTCGGTCTGTCGTTCACTTCGATCCAGGCTTACGAATACAGCCACGCCGCGTTCACCTTCACCGGCGGCATCTATCCGTCGACGTTTTTCATGGCGACCGGGTTTCACGGGTTTCACGTCATCGTCGGGACGATCTTTCTTGCCGTGTGCCTGTGGCGCGCCACCCAGGGCCATTTCACTCCGACACATCATTTCGGGTTGGAGGCTGCGGCCTGGTACTGGCACTTCGTCGACGTCGTCTGGCTGTTCCTGTTCGTCTGCATCTATTGGTGGGGCATGGGCGCCGCCCTGCCGCTCGGCGAGTGAGGCGCCGGCTGGCTGGATCAGCGCTGTGCGTCCTTCGAGACAGCCGCGTTGCGCCTTCCTCAGGATGACGTTCTTTCTTAATGCCATCATAAATTCACGTCATCCTGAGGAGCGCCCGGAGGGTGCGTCTCGAAGGACGCATAGCGGTGAGGCAGCCTTCGTTGAGGTTTAAGTGAGCGGCGATCCGCGGCGCTTTCCATCGGTGTCCGTGGCCCGGGCCGCGTTCGCCTGCCGTTGCCCGCGCTGCGGCGAGGGCCGCCTTTTCACCGGCCTCCTGACCGTGCGGGCGGCGTGTCCCTCCTGCGGGCTCGACTTCTCCGCCGAGGATGCCGGCGACGGCCCGCAGGTGTTCGTGATCCTCTTTCTCGGGCTGATCGTCGTCGGGCTCGCGGCCTGGGTCGAACTCAAATTCGAGCCGCCGATCTGGGTTCATATGGTGGTCTGGACACCCTTGATCCTCGGCGGCGCAATCGGGATGCTGCGGCCGCTCAAGGCCGGCCTGATTGCGCTGCAATACCGGCACGATCTGCTGCATTCGCCGCCCAAGGCTTGACCAGGGGGGAAGCGCGGCATGAGCGGGTTTCGCCCGCAGCTCATTCCCACCCTGGTGACGATCCCGGTGGTCCTGTTGTGCGCCGCGCTCGGGGGGTGGCAACTGCAGCGCCTGGAATGGAAATGCGCCCTCATCGCCCAGCGCGAGGCGGCCGTTACCGGGGCTCCGGTCGCGCTGCCGCAGACCCTTGCCGACGCGCGCGCGCTCGAATTCCACGCCGTCGTCGATGACGGCGTCTTCCTCAACGACAAGGAGATTTTTCTCGGCGCCATCGGGCCGAAGGGGGCCGCCGGGTTCGACCTGTTGACGCCGCTGCGCGAAAAGGGAGAGCGCGTGGTGTTCGTCAACCGCGGGTTTGTCCCGACCGAATTGAAGGACCCGGCAAGGCGCGCGGCAGGCCAGCCGTCCGGGCCCGTCCGGGTCGCCGGCCTGCTGCGGGTGTCGCCGGATAAGAAGCCGGGCTGGTTCGTGCCGGACAACCGCGCGGATATCAACTACTGGTTCTGGGTCGACCTGCCGGCGATCAGCGCGGCCGCCGGCCTCACCAATGTGGCGCCGTTCACCATCGATGCCGATGCGGCCCCAAATCCGGGCGGCTGGCCCAAGGGCGGCGCCACGCCACTGGTTTTACCCAACGATCACCTGCAATACGCAATCACCTGGTTTTCGCTCGCGATCGTGGCGCTGGTGATCTATCTGCTGTCGCAACGAGGTGGGGCCAGGGATGATGCCGGGAATGACAGCCGCATATCCGGAACTTGAAGCGCGCTTCGGCCGCCTTGGCGCGGTCGAGGAGGCGATCGCGGTGCTGCATTGGGACGCCGCGGCGATGATGCCGGCGGGCGGCACGGCGGCGCGCGCCGAGCAGATCGCCACGTTGCGGGTCATCGCGCACGAGTTGTTGAGCGCCCCCGAAATCTCCGACCTCCTCAGCGCGGCGGAGGCCGAGGCAAATTCGCTCGGGGTCTGGCAGCGGGCCAATCTGCGCGAGATGCGGCGGCGCTGGCGCCATGCCGCCGCCGTGCCCGCCGATCTGATCGACGCATTGTCGCGCGCCCGCTCGCAATCGGAGGCGGTCTGGCGGCAGGCCCGCCCGGCAAACGATTTCGCCGCCGCCTTGCCCGGGCTCGAGCGCGTTCTCGGCCTGACCCGCGAGGTTGCCGCCGCCAAGGCCGGGCAATTCGGCACCAGCCCCTACGAAGCGCTGCTCGATCAATACGAGCCGGGCGGGACCGTGGCGCTGATCGACCGTCTGTTCGAGGAGCTCACCGGCTTTCTGCCGGGCCTTCTCGATGCGGTGCTCGCCCGGCAAGCCTCGCAGCAATCATCGTCACCGGCGCCGTGCGGGCCGTTTCCGATCGCCGACCAGCGCCGTGCGGCGAGGCTGCTGATGGAATGCATCGGGTTCGATTTCGCGCATGGCCGAATTGACGAGAGCGCCCATCCCTTTTGCGGCGGTACCCCTGACGATGTGCGCCTCACCACCCGCTACGACGAGGCGGATTTCTCGAAAGCGTTGATGGGGGCGCTGCACGAAACCGGGCATGCCCTCTACCAGCGCGGCCTGCCCCCCGAGTGGCGGCGCCAGCCGGTCGGGGGGGCGCGCGGCATGGCGGTGCATGAAAGCCAGTCGCTGCTGCTCGAGATGCAGGTGTGCCGGAGCCGGGCCTTCGCCGGGTTTGCCGCGCCGCTGCTGCAAGGGGTCTTCGGCGGCGACCCCGATGCATGGGAGCCCCAATCGCTCTATCGCCGGCAGATCAGGGTGTGCCCTGACCCCATTCGCGTCGATGCCGACGAGGTCACCTACCCGGCTCATGTGATCCTGCGCTACCGGCTGGAGCGGGCGATGATCGCCGGCGACCTGAAGCCCTGCGATTTGCCGGGCGCCTGGGGCGACGGGCTCAAGGGGCTGATCGGGATCGTGCCCGGATCCGATCGCGAAGGCGTTCTGCAGGATATTCACTGATATGACGGCGCCTGGGGCTATTTCCCGACCTACACGCTGGGCGCCTTGATCGCGGCGCAGCTGTTCGCCGCCGCGCGCGCCGCGCTTCCGGACATGCCTGCGGGGATCGGGCGCGGCGAGTTCGGGCCGCTTCTCGGCTGGCTACGGCACAATGTCCACGCGCGGGGCTCGCTCTTGTCGACCGCCGAATTTGTCGAGTCGGCGACCGGCTCGCCGCTCGGCACCGCCGCCTTCGAGCGCCATCTGCGCGCGCGCTATCTCGGTTAGGTCATCCCCGTCCAGGCGGTTCTCGCCGGCCAGGGCGGCTGTGCATGGGCGGCATGAGTTGGCTTCGGCTCCTCGTCGTCAATCCGTAAACGGCAGGCGCTCGTAGCGGGAGGGCTGGATCGGTGCCGCCTCGGGGCCGGGGCCGATGTTGCTCGTGTAAGGATGCAGCGCGGCGCTCGCATCGTAACCGGCCCACACATGGAAATGGGCGGCTCTAACGGTATTTGCCGAGCCGCCCCGGGGACTGAAGCCGCTCGTGTACGGTTGGCTTTCCGGCGCGTAAACGGCGAGGTCTGACAATGCGACGGCGTTCGGCGACGCGCCGGCCGGCGCCAGTGCCGCAAGCTGCGGTGCCGCCGTCCCGTCATCGGAAAGGCGTACAGGATCGGCATATGCCGCGGCAATCCCAGTGAACATTGCGGCGCTCAGCACCACGAACCTGCAAGGTACGTTCATCCGACATCTCCAACGCTGGAATTACCAGTAGCGTATGAGAGATGTTAAATCCCCGACTCTTGGTATTCATTGATCCAGATCACCGTGATTATAGGTATATATACTATATCGTAGATTTATAATTTGGATTCTTTGCCATACTATAGTATGTTGTCATTATATGGGAAGGGCCTGGGTGGCATTCTGTTGGCGGCTGTCCTCGGTGCGATGATCGCGTGTATCGGCGTGCAACCGATTTCGCGGGATCTGGGAGCCTTCAACCAAGCCCGACCCCTGGACAGCAGCGGGAGCCGGGTCAACCGGGCAAGACTACCTTGGCGACTCCCCCGCGACGCGAAGGTTTACAGGCCCGCCTCAACCGGCCATATGTCGTTCGCCTGATTTGATCTGGCGGCGCGCGGCGGAGACAAAGCCGCCGGCAGGGCGTTTAGCGGGGAACGACGCTAACGGGGGAACCCAATTGTTCGATACAGCCGCCCAGCAACCGGCACGCCCCAGGGAGCGCGACAACGACCGCAATACCGAGCGCGACCGGTTCGAAACCATTCGCCGCGAGACCGAATCCCTGGCCGCCAACCTGTCGCCCGAGGACCAGGCGATCCAGTCGATGCCCGACGCCAGCCCGACGAAATGGCATCTGGCGCACTCAAGCTGGTTTTTCGAGACCTTCATCCTCGGCCCCCTCGATCCCGGCTACCGGGTGTTCGATCCGGCCTTCGCCTACCTGTTCAACTCGTATTACGAGGCGGTCGGCCCGCGCCATCCGCGCCCCGAACGCGGCCTCCTGTCGCGCCCGACGGTCGATGCGATCGGCGCCTATCGCGATCACGTCACGAATGCGATGGCCCGCCTCATCGAAGATTCGGAGGAGGCGGTATGGCGCACGGCGGCGCCACGCCTCGAACTCGGTCGCAACCACGAGCAGCAGCATCAGGAGCTGATCCTGATGGACATCAAGCACGTGTTTTCGGTCAATCCACTGCTGCCCTCATACCAGGCGCCGTGCCCCCATGCGGTTGCCTCGGCGGCGCCGCGCGGCTGGGTCGAGTTCGCCGGCGGGCTCGAGGAGATCGGCCATGCCGGACCCGGGTTTGCCTTTGACAACGAGGGGCCCCGGCACAAGGTCTGGCTCGACCCGTTCCGCCTCGCGAGCCACCCGGTTTCGTGTGGCGAATACCTCGAATTCATCGCCGATGGTGGGTATCGCCGGCCCGAATTTTGGCTGTCGGATGGCTGGGGGCTCGTCCAGCTGCAGGGCTGGCAGGCCCCGCTCTATTGGCGCTCTGAGGACGATGAGTGGCGCATCTTCACCCTCGCGGGCGAGCGCCGGGTCGAGCCCGCGGAGCCGGTCTGCCATGTCAGCTTCTACGAGGCCGACGCCTTCGCCCGCTGGGCCGGCAGGCGCCTGCCGACCGAGGCCGAATGGGAAATTGCCGCCGAGAGGGTGCCGCTCGCCGGCAACCTCGCCGACAGCGGTCACTACCACCCCTGTCCGGACGCCGCGCCTGCCGCCGGCGTGCCGGAGCTGCGCCAGGTGATCGGCGATGTGTGGGAATGGACGGCGAGCCCCTATGTCGCCTATCCGCGGTTTCGTCCGGCGGCGGGTGCTATCGGCGAATACAACGGCAAGTTCATGTCGAACCAGATGGTGCTGCGCGGCGGTGCGGCGGTGACGCCGGCCGGGCATATCCGCACGACCTACCGCAATTTCTTCCCACCCGCGGCGCGCTGGGCGTTTTCGGGGCTGCGGCTCGCGGAGGATTTGTAGGAATGGACGGTGCCGACTTCGCCTTTCACGATCTGGCGCCGAGCGAGGAGAATTTTCGCGATGCGGTGCTTGCGGGGCTGGGCCGCACCCCCAAGACGCTGCCGTGCAAATTCTTTTACGATGCGCGCGGCTCGGCCTTGTTCGAAGAGATCTGCGAGGTGCCGGAGTACTACCTGACCCGTACCGAAATCGCGATCCTCGAGGAATATGCCGGGGCGATCGCCCGGAATATCGGCGCCAACTGCCGGCTCATCGAACTGGGCAGCGGTTCGAGCCGCAAGGTGCGCATCCTCCTCGACGCGCTGGAGGCGCCGGCGGCCTATGTGCCGGTCGATATTTCGCGGGAGCACCTGCGCGAGGCCGCCGCCCAGCTCGCCGCCGATTTCCCGGCGCTGCCGGTTGTCGCCGTGTGTGCCGACTATACCCGCGCGTTTCCGCTGCCGCCGTTGCCCGGACCGCCCGGCAAGCGCGTCGGGTTTTTCCCGGGATCGACGATCGGCAATTTCGAGCCGGAAGCGGTCGTGCGTTTTCTCGCTCACTGCGCCCAATTATTGGGGCCCCAGGGCGAGATGCTGATCGGGGTCGACCTCAAGAAGGACCCCGCCATTCTCGATGCGGCCTACAATGACCGAGCCGGGATCAACGCCCTCTTCAACCTCAACCTGTTGGAGCGGGTCAACCGTGAGCTCGGCGGCGATATCGCGACCGGCCGGTTCGCGCATGTGGCCTTCTACAACGCGGCGGAAGGCCGGATGGAGCTCTATCTGAAAAGCCTCGCCGACCAGGCCGCGACGATCGCCGGCACCCGCTTCGGTTTCGCCGAGGGCGAACTGATCCACACCGAGAATTCATACAAATACGCGATCCCCGAATTCCGCGCGCTCGCCCAACGCGCCGGCTTCGCCGCGGTCCATACCTGGACCGACAAGAACGCGCTGTTCAGCGTGCACTACTTCCGGCAGGGGTGATCGGTCCGATCTCGGCATATGTCGTTGCATGCGGGCCGGGCCATCATCTCCTGACGTTGTGATGATGTTTTACGCTTAGAGTTCCGAGTGCTCGTCGGATCGCCTGGAGCCTTTCGGCATCCGCTGACACAGCCGCGGTCTCTAGCTTTGCCTTGGAACGGGCAAATTCATCGGCGGAACATTCAAAACGATTGCTAACGATGAATGCCACAGCTTCTTCCCTGGCTTCGTATGACTCGGAAGAGATAACATCTGCAAGCACCGGTAGCGGTACATTCGCTCCAAGTTGTTCGAGAGCATAGAGCAGGGTGCCCCGCGATCCTATGGTGTTAGACCGGGTCAGCAGATCGATTAAAACATCTTTAGCGTTTGTAGCTCGCAAGTCAGCCAATGCCAACGCGGCAGCATTGCGAACCCGTGAAGAGTTTGTGTTCTCAATGATTTGCATGGCCTTGGCCGCACGCGAGCCTCGCCGCGAGCGTTGGCTCTTAAGGCCTCGCAGTTCTGCGATTAAGCGACCTTCATTTTCGACGGATAACGCGGTTTGAGGGGTGGTTACGGGCACGGACTGTCTCATTGCGAATGATCGGTTTACTTCACGGTTGGGCGACCGCGGCTGACCCAATCATCATACACGCGCTCGGCTTCTCGAAGGTCGCCGAGATCGTTGCCGCCCGCTTCATCCTTGCCCTCACGATGCCACCAACGCCGGAAATCACCAAAGTCTGGCTTCTCATCGAGGCCAAACCACCTGTCTCGTCG
>DATCQF010000450.1:0-3722 GCA_036569735.1 Allostellaceae bacterium
ACCGGGCGGCCGTCGCGGCGCAGCTCGACATAAAGCGCGCCGCCGAACGCCTTGTCTACGGCCTCCGGCATCACGCCCACCGGCTCGCCCGCCAGGACCCATTGGTCGGCCTTGATGTCGACCCGTCCGAAGCCGGCGAGCAGCGAATGATACAAGCCGCCGTGCCGGATGATCAAGACAAGCCCGAGATTGCGGAACGGCCCGGCATAGATGACCCGCCCATCGAACGGCGCGACGGCTTCGGCTCCTCCCGGTGCGGCAATGCTGATTCCCTGGCTTGGTGTCCCCGCGGCGGCACCGGCGGCGCCAGGGGTGTCGGAGGCGCCGAAGCGCCGGGTGATGGTGCCGGAAACCGGCATCTGCAGGGCCGAATGCGGCGGATCGAAGGCGGCCAGCACGCGCGGCCGGGTCGGGTCGGCGGTTTGCGCGGTCAGCGCGCTCTCCATCGTCTTGAGCGCCTTGGGGAGCGCTGCGCGGGCGCGGACGAGGAGCTCCTGGTCGCGGCGCTCGGCGGCGGCCTCGGCGCGTTTGATCAGATCGCCGATATCGCTCGCCTCGTGCCCGAGCTTGGCGATTCGCTGGTCGCTGCCGCTGTCCTCCGGCAGGATCCTTGCGGTCAGCTTGAGCCGGCGAGCGGTCAGCTCGGCAAGGCGCTCGCGATCTTTTCCGAGCGCTTCACGGGTGCTCGCCAGCTCGCCCTGTTGCGTTACGATTTGCCGGCGCAGCGTCGCGATCCGCCCGATTTCTTGCGCCAGCGCCCGCGCCTCTTCGCGCAATGCGGGGAGGGTGCCTTGCAGCAGCAGCTCGCCGCGGACCCGGTCGATCACCGCCGCCGGAGCAACCGTGACCCGGTCTGGCGGGACCCGCGCGATATAGGCGAGCGTGGCGAGAAGGTGCGCCTGCTCGACGCGGCTCTCGTCGAGGCCGCGCTGCCGCCCCTCGGCGTCGCGGCCGAGGAGATCGATAATATGGTCGAGCCCCAGGGCCGCCTGCTCGCGCTGCCGCACATCGCGCGCCGCGGCTATGCACTCCTGGCGCAACGCGTCGAGCTCGCCCACGGCGTGGGACGAAGCGCTCGACGGGGCGTTAGGCGGGGCGCCGGGCGGCGCCGCCAGCACCGGTGCGGCGGACGCAACCAGCCAGAGGACGAGCGCCGCGCCGGCCGCCCGCCCGGACATGGCCTTACTCGGCCGCACGCCTCTCGTCCGAGACGATCAGCGAGTGCCCGGTCATCACCGCGGGCTTGGGCAAACCGATGATGTCGAGGAGGGTCGGCGCGACATCGGCGAGCCGGCCGTTCGCGACGCGCATAACCGCGCCGGGGGCGCCGGGCGGGTTGACGATGATCAGCGGCACCGGGTTCACGGTATGCGCGGTATGCGGCTCACCGGTCACGGGGTCGCGCATCACCTCGGCGTTGCCGTGGTCGGCGGTGATGACGAGGGTGCCGCCGGCCGCCTCGACCGCTTGCGACAACCGGCCGAGACAGGCATCGACGGTCTCGACCGCCTTGATCGCGGCATCGAGCTGCCCGGTGTGCCCGACCATGTCGGTATTGGCATAGTTGATGACGACGACGTCGAAGCGGCCGGATTGGATCGCCAGGACGACCTTGTCGGTCAGTTCGGGGGCCGACATCTCGGGCTGCAGATCGTAGGTCGCGACCTTGGGCGAGGGCACCAGGATGCGCTCTTCGCCGGGAAACACGGTCTCGCGCCCGCCATTGAAGAAGAACGTCACATGCGCGTATTTCTCGGTTTCGGCGATGCGCAGTTGCTTCATCCCGGCATTGGAGACGATTTCGCCAAAGGTATCGCTCAAATCCTCCGGAGGAAACAGCGTGGCGAGGAACGGGTTCAGCTCCTCCGAATATTCGGCGAGCCCGAGCGCGGCGGCAAAGGCGATGCGCTTGTCGCGGGCGAACCCGGAAAACTTGGGGTCGACCAGCGCCCCGGCGATCTCGCGAATGCGGTCGGCGCGGAAATTGGCGAAGAGGACCCCGTCGCCGTCGTGCATGCCCGGGTAGTCGCCGAGCGCGGTCGGCAATACGAACTCGTCGGTCTCGCCGCGCGCATAGGCGGCCTCGACCGCCTTGACCGGATCGCCGGCATGCTCGCCCTGGCTCTCGGTCAGCATGCGATAGGCCTTCTCCACCCGGTCCCAGCGCTTGTCGCGGTCCATCGCGAAATAGCGCCCGGCGATTGTCGCGATGCGGACACCGCCATGGCCGGCGACATCGGTCGCGAACTGCCGCAAAAAGCCGATCGCGGATTTGGGCGGCGTGTCGCGCCCGTCGAGAAAGGCGTGCACCGCGACCGGCACCCCGGCATCGGCGACGATCGCGGCGAGCGCGGCGATCTGGTGCTGATGCGAATGCACCCCGCCCGGCGACAGGAGCCCCATGACATGCGCGGTGCCGTCGCGCGGCTTCAACCTGGCGATGAACTCCTGCAGCGCGGGCATGCCGGCGAGCGTGCCGTCGGCGATCGCCTTGTCGATGCGCGGCAGATCCTGCATGACGACGCGGCCGGCGCCGAGATTGGTGTGCCCGACCTCGGAATTGCCCATCTGCCCGTCGGGCAGACCGACATAATGCTCGCTCGCCTGGAGATGCGCATGCGGCCAGCGCGCCAAGAGCGCGTGCCACACCGGCGTCCGGGCGCGGTCGATCGCATTGTCCGCGGCGTGTTCGTCCTTGGGCGGCCGCTCGCCCCAGCCGTCGAGGATGCACAGCACGACAGGGCGCGGGCGGGAATTCATCGGTCGCAATGCCTCAGCCGACGGCAGATGCGCGGTTTATACGCGAACACGGCCCCAGGGCGGTAGTGCCGGCAGCGCGCTCATTCGATGACCTCGTCGGCGCGGGCGAAGAGGGATTGCGGTAGCGTCAGGCCGAGCGCCTTCGCGGTCTTGAGATTGATGATCAACTGAAAACGGCTAGCCTGGTAGTATGGGATGTCGCCCGGCTTCGCGCCGCCGAGAATCTGGGCGACGTCGCTGCCCGCGCGGCGAAAGATCTCGGTCAAGTCGGCGCCGTAGGACATCAATCCACCCTGGTCGACAAAGCTGCGGCCGGGGTAAATCGCCGGCAGCCGGGCGTCTTTGGCCAGTTCGACGATCACCTTCTGGTGCGCGTAATTCCAGACCGCCTGGGCGACGAGCAACGCATCCGGGCGGTCCTGAGCCATTGCTGCAAAAACGCGGCGATACTCGGAGTCCGGGTAAGGCGGTTCGAGCACTGCCGGGATCAGCGCGACCTCGACCTGTTTGGCTGCCTCTCGCAAGGGGCCAAACGTGTTGGATCCGGATTCCCACAGCTCGCGCGATGTCAGGCAGGCGATCCTCGATGCAGTCGGGATCGCCTGCCGCAGTAACTCCAGATGCTTCGCATAGAACTCATTCCCGACAATCATAGCCACGCCGGTGATGTTGCGGTCGGGGCGTGCGAGGTTCGAGGCAAGACCGAAGGCGATCGGGTCGAGGCCAATCTCCACAATCGGGATCGCGACGGGTGTGTTTTTGAGAGCCGCCTCCATCGCCACCGTGGAAATCGCATCCGGCTTGGAAGCGGCGACCGACAGCAACAATTCGGCCTGGTGTCCGATTTTCCCCACCCCGGAGTGCCGTTCGACCACGAGGTTCTGCCCCTCGACATAGCCGGCCCGGCGCAGCTCCTCGAAAAAATACCGCCATGTCAGAGGACTCGCCGCCTCGTTCAGGCC
>DATCQF010000451.1:0-1544 GCA_036569735.1 Allostellaceae bacterium
GCGCTGCGCCGGAAGAACCACATCGCGCCGGAGGCGATGCCGTACAAAAGCTCCAACGGCAACACCTATGACAGCGGCGAATTCACCGCGCTCCTCGACCAGGCAGTGGCGCTCGCCGATTGGGACGGGTTTCCGGCGCGCAAGGCCGAGAGCCGGGCGCGGGGCCGGCTGCGCGGCCGCGGCATTGGCGACTATCTCGAACTGACCGGGGTCTCCGGCCGCGAGATGGGCGGCATCCGCTTCGAGCCCGACGGCGATGTCACGATCATCACCGGCACGCTCGACTACGGCCAGGGGCACGCCTCGCCCTTTGCCCAGGTCCTCGCCACGAGGCTCGGCATCCCGTTCCAGCGGATCCGCCTGTTGCAGGGCGACAGCGACCAGCTGATCGCCGGCGGCGGCACCGGTGGATCGAAGTCGATGATGACGAGCGGCACCGCGATCGTCGAAGCCGGCGACAAGGTCGTCGAGGCCGGACGGCAGATCGCCGCGCATGTGCTGGAGGCGTCCGCGGCCGATATCGAATTCCGCGCCGGCCGGTTTGTCATCGGCGGCACCGATCGCTCGGTCGGCCTGATGGAACTGGCCGCAAAGCTCCATGCCGGGCTGGAGCTGCCGCCGGGTCTGCCGCAAACCCTCGACGTGTCGAACATCAGCAACGGGCCGCCCTCGGCCTTCCCCAACGGCTGCCATATCGCCGAAGTCGAGGTCGATCCGGAGACCGGGGACGTCGATGTCGTGCGCTATACCTTCGTCAACGATTTCGGCGTCGTCATCAACCCGCTCCTGGTCGACGGCCAGGCCCATGGCGGCATCGTGCAGGGGATCGGGCAGGCGTTGCGCGAGCACACCGTCTACGACGGCGAGGGGCAGCTCTTGACCGGGTCCTACATGGATTACGCGATGCCGCGGGCCGAAGACGCGCCGCATTTCGTCAACGCCAGCCACCCGGTGCCGGCCAAGACCAACCCGCTCGGGGCCAAGGGCTGCGGCGAGGCGGGCTGCGCCGGCGCGCTCCCGTCGGTGATGAACGCCCTCGTCGACGCGCTGTCGGAGTTCGACATCGGGCACATCGACATGCCGGCGACGCCGGAGCGCGTGTGGCAGGCGATCCGCAGCGCCCGCGTCGCCTGATCGGACGGGCCGATCGCACCTAGATCACGCTGATCGCCTGCGCCGGCCGTTGAACGCCGCCTGGCGCTGTTCGAGCCGGGTTGCCTCCTCCTCGAGATCCTCGGCCGTCCACAGCCGAGCCTCCCAGACCGTCGGGTTGGGCGTCTGCTCGGCGAATTCGCGATACCACGCGGCGAGTTCCCGCAGCTTTTCGGGATCTGCCATCGGCGCCTCCGCACTTGCCGGTTCCGTACGCCAACGCTGCGACCGGTGCCACGTTCCCGCCGGATCGGGTCAGGCGGCCCCGAGCCGACGCCACCAGCGCCGGGTGGCGGCGAGGGCGAGGAGGCCGAGAACGCCGGTGAGGGCGGTCGCCCACGGCGCGCCGATCAAATCGGCCAGAACGCCGAGCGTGAGGAAACCAATGGGGC
>DATCQF010000452.1:0-14266 GCA_036569735.1 Allostellaceae bacterium
GGGGTGAGCGGCGGGCTTGCGGGCGGCACCCTCGGGTACGAGATGCCGGCCGGGCCGTGGCGGTTTGGCGTCGAAACCGACATTGCCGGCGGATCGATCAGCGGCAGCACCACGGTCAATTGCTTCACGCCATGCCGCACCAGCAGCACGTTTCTGGCGACGGTCCGCGGGCGGGTCGGCTACGATTTCAATCCGGTGACGGTGTATGCCACCGGCGGCCTCGCAGTCGGCGATGTCAACGCTCATGTCGGCGCCTTCCCGGGGGCGGCGGCGACCCAGGCCGGATGGACGGCGGGAGGTGGGCTGCGGCTGCCGCTGAGCGCGTTGGCGAGCGGCCTGCCGGACGGGGTGACCGGCAAGATCGAGTGGCTGCATGTCGATCTCGGCAGCCCGCAAGTGTGCTCGCCGGCGACCTGCGGCGGCGTCGCCAATGTGACCTCCCGCACCAACGTGTTCCGCCTCGGCATCAATATTCCGCTGAGCGCGCTGGTGCCGCGGTGAGCCGGCCGACGCGCTCGTCAAGCGGCGTACCCGTGCCCATATAGCCGGCCATGCCTTACGCCAGCCTGCGCGACTTCATCGACCGGCTCGAAGCGGGCGGGCGGCTCGTGCGGGTCGCGGCGCCGGTGTCGCCCTATCTCGAGATGACCGAGATCCAGACGCGCCTCCTCGCCGAGGGCAGCCCCGCGGTGCTGTTCGAGAACGTCATTCACGACCGCCAGGGGAGATCGACCGCGATGCCGGTCCTCGTCAACCTGTTCGGCACCGTCGAGCGGGTCGCCTGGGGCATGGACCGCGAGCCGCATCAGCTGCGCGAGATCGGCGAGACGCTGGCCTTCCTCAAGCAGCCCGAGCCGCCGGGCGGCTGGCGCGAGGCGCTCGACATGCTGCCCTTGCTGCGGACCGTGATGGCGATGCGTCCGCGCACGGTTGCCGCGGCGCCGTGCCAGGAGATCGTCTTGCGCGGCGACGATATCGATCTCGGGCTGCTGCCGATCCAGACCTGCTGGCCGGACGAACCGGCGCCCTTGATCACCTGGCCGCTGGTTGTCACACGCGGCCCCACTGCGGCCCGCCAGGACGGCTTCAACC
The DNA here is from genome assembly GCA_036569735.1 of Allostellaceae bacterium. Lineage (GTDB taxonomy): Bacteria > Pseudomonadota > Alphaproteobacteria > ATCC43930 > CGMCC-115725 > DATARH01. Next base: position 1,093 of record DATCQF010000452.1, read on the forward strand.
TCGGCATCTACCGCATGCAGGTGACCGGGCGCGACACGACGCTGATGCGCTGGCTCAGGCATCGCGGCGGGGCGCAGCATCATCAGCGCTGGCGCGCGGCGAAACGCGAGCCCCTGCCCGCCGCGGTGGTGATCGGCGCCGACCCGGGAACCATCATCGCCGCCGTGACGCCGGTCCCCGACACAATCTCGGAATACCAGTTCGCCGGCCTCCTGCGCGGCCGGCGGCTCGACCTCGTGGATTGCAAGACGGTGCCGCTCAAGGTCCCGGCCGAAGCCGAGATCGTCCTCGAAGGCCACGTCGCGCTCGACGAATACGAGGACGAGGGCCCCTACGGCGACCACACCGGCTATTACAACGCGGTCGAGCAATTCCCGGTGTTTCGCATCTCGGCGATGACGATGCGGCAGAAACCGATCTATCTCTCGACCTTCACCGGCCGCCCGCCCGACGAGCCCTCGGTGCTCGGCGAAGCATTGAACGAGGTGTTCATCCCGCTATTACAGCAACAATTCCCGGAAATCGTCGATTTCTGGCTGCCGCCCGAGGGCTGCTCCTACCGCATCGCGATCGTTGCGATCCGCAAGACCTATCCCGGCCAGGCCAAGCGGGTGATGATGGGGATCTGGTCGTTTCTGCGGCAGTTCATCTATACGAAGTTCGTCATCGTCGTCGACGACGACATAAATGTGCGGGACTGGAAGGACGTCATGTGGGCGGTGTCGACCCGGATGGACCCGGTGCGCGACGTGACGCTGATCGACAACACGCCGATCGACTATCTCGACTTTGCCTCGCCCGAATCGGGGCTCGGCGGCAAATTGGGGCTCGACGCGACCAACAAAATGCCGCCCGAGACCCACCGTGCCTGGGGCCGGCCGATCCGCATGACCGACGAGATCGTCGCCGAGGTCACCAGGAAATGGGCCGATTACGGCCTGCCCGGCAGCGGCCGGCCGATCTGGAAGTAGCAAAATCACAATGAGGCAGTGAGGCGGTGAGGAAAGAAATCTTCATTAAATTTGCATTCCCGGCGGAAGCCGGGACCCACCAAGCCGCGCCTGCGACGTTGCGGAGTGGGTCCCGGCTTTCGCCGGGAATGCGATTTCATTATTTCCTTCTCACTGCCTCACCGCCTCATTGTAAATTTCTTTTGTAGGACCTGAGATGACCGACAAGAAAATCAGTAAGGAAGCGGCCAACGACATCGATCTGCTGCAGGATCTGGTTGCCCGCGCCAAAAAAGCCGGCGCCGATGCCGCCGATGCCGTGCTGTTCGAGGGCGTCTCCTTGTCGCACGCCCGGCGCCTCGGCAAGGTGGAGAAGCTCGAGCGCTCGGAGAGCCAGGATCTCGGGCTGCGGGTCCTCATCGGCAAGCGCCAGGCGATCGTGTCATCGAGCGACCGCTCGCCGAAGATGCTCGCCGAACTGGTCGAGCGCACCCTGGCGATGGCGCATGCGGTGCCCGAGGACCCGTTCTGCGGCCTCGCCGATCCCAGTCAGATCACCCGCGAGTGGCCCAGCCTCGACATGCTCGACCCCGAGGAGCCGAGCGCCGAGACATTGATCGAGCGCGCGAGAGCCGCCGAGGACGCCGCAATGGCGGTCGAGGGGATCACCAACTCCGAGGGGGCGGAAGCCGGCTGGGGCCGCTCGCGCATCGCGCTCGCGGCATCGAACGGGTTCGCCGGCACCTATGCCGGATCGAGCCACGGGGTCAGCGCCTCGGTGATCGGCGGCTCCGGAACCCAGATGGAACGCGACTACGACTTCGCCAGCGCGGTCTACGCCGCCGATCTGCGCGACCCGGCCGAGATCGGTAAGAGCGCCGGCGAGCGCGCGGTCAAACGGCTCGGCGCGCGCAAGATGCCGACCGGCCGCTGCCCCGTGGTATTCGACCCGCGGGTCGCGCGCGGTTTCATCTCGCACCTGCTCGGCGCCATCTCCGGGCCGTCGATCGCGCGCGGCACAAGTTTTCTGAAAGACAAGCTCGGCCAGCGCATCTTCCCCGAGGCGATCACCATCACCGAAGACCCGCACCGCCAGCGCGGCCATCGCTCCAAGCCGTTCGATGCCGAGGGCCTCGCCAACCGGCGGCGCGCCCTCGTTGACCGCGGGGTGCTGACGACCTGGCTCTTGGATTTGCGCTCGGCGCGCCAGCTCGGCCTCCAATCGACCGGGCATGCATCGCGCGGCACCGCCTCGCCGCCCGGGCCGTCCGCGACAAACATCTGGATCGAGCCCGGCACCATGAGCTCGGCGGAGCTCATGACCGACATCAACAACGGGTTCTATGTAACTGAATTGATGGGAATGGGAGTCAACGGCCTGACTGGCGACTACAGCCGCGGCGCCGCCGGCTTCTGGATCGAGAATGGGATGGTCGCCTTCCCGGTCAGCGAGATGACCGTCGCCGGCAACCTCAACGACATGTTCGCCCGACTGATTGTCGCCAGCGACCTCGAATTCCGCACCGGCGCCGATTCGCCGACCCTGCGCATCGACGACCTGACCGTCGCCGGGTCGTGACGCGGTTGTACCGGGCTTTCCCCGCCCCTATTTGCACAGTTGCACAGCCGAGAGGCAGGAGTGACGGCGGCTTTGCGTGTCAGTCATGAAATCCGTGGGGAGCGCTTCCCGGTCTCAAAAGTAGGTGTAGTGATGGCACTGGGTAAATCCATACTTATCAGCGCTGCGCTTCTCGTTGGTGCGACGCTCGTCGCGAATGCTCAAGCCCAATATCAAGCGTATCCTAACAATCAGGTTGCGGTAGTGCCGCCATCCAATCCGGTTCCGGCGATACCGCCATCCTGGTATTATGATCCCTATACGAGTGGATTGGGCCCTTGTCCGCAACGCTACCAAGCCGATCCACCGTGCCGGGAGACGATGGAGCCGAGTTACGGCCAGCCGAACTACTGGTCACGCTAGCCCGGCACGGAGAACGGCTGAGATGGCGCGGAGAGCCGCTTCCTCCGGGGAGTAGCAAGCAGCCCTATCGCATGGAAGCGCCGCCTGCTGTCGCCGGCTTCGCTAGTGGCCCCGGCGGCCTTGCCAATCCTCCTGCCCGCCTCTAACACTGGCGGCGGGAGCCTGATGCGCGAGAACTCACCGATTCCGCAAGACGCCGCACGCTCGTCGGTACTGATAGGCCGGCTGGTGCGCGACTTCATTTGGCGCCACGCGCACCGGATCGCCCTCGCCTTTATCTGCATGGCGATAGCCGGCGGCAGCACGGCGCTGCGCGCCTGGCTGATGGAGCCGGTACTCGACCGCATCTTCATCGCCCGCGATTCGTCGCTCTTGTTGCTCCTGGCCGGCGCCGCCTTGGCCCTCGCGCTGGTCAAGGGCCTCGCCGACTATGCCGACAGCGTCTTGATGTCGCGCGTCGGCCTGCGCGTCATCACTGATGTTCAGAACAGGCTTTACGCGCGGCTGATCCGCGCCGACATCGCCTATTTCAACGCCCAGCCGAGCGGCGTTCTGATCTCGCGGCTGATCAGCGACGTGTGGCTGTTGCGCAGCGCCGCCGCCAACGTCTTGACCGGGATCGGGCGCGACGCGGTGACGATCGTGTTTCTCGTCGGTGTGATGTTCTACCAGGATTGGACTCTCGCCCTCGTAGCGTTTGTCGCCTTTCCGCTGGCGATCCGGCCAATCGTCTCGATCGGCCGGCGCATGCGGCGCGTTTCGGTCAACACCCAGGTCGAGATGGGCCAGCTGACCACGTTGCTGAGCCAGACCTTCCAGGGCGCGCGTCACGTCAAATCCTATGGCATGGAGGATTACGAGGAGCGCCGCGCCGCGGGCCTCTTCGAGGGCATCTTCCGCCTGGTCGATCGCGCCAATCGCACGCGCTCGCGGGCCGGGCCGATGATGGAGGCGCTGGGCGGCGCGGCGATCGCGATGGTCATTTTCTATGGCGGACACCAGGTGATCATCGGGGCGCGCACGCCGGGAGCCTTCTTCTCGTTCATCACCGCGCTCCTCCTCGCCTATCAGCCGGTCAAGAGCCTGGCGACGTTAAATGCCTCGCTGCAGGAGGGGCTGGCCGCGGCGCAGCGCATCTTCGAGGTTCTCGACATCGAGCCCCTGATCCGCGACCGGCCCGGCGCGCTCCCGCTGCGTGTCTCCGGCGGGGAAGTGCGGTTCCAATCGGTGCATTTCAGCTACCAGCCCGGCGCCGTCGCGCTCGACGGAATTTCGTTGACGGTCCCGGCCGGCAGCACGGTCGCGCTGGTCGGCCCTTCCGGCGCCGGCAAATCGACGGTGCTCAACCTGATCCCGCGATTTTACGATGCGGGTGGCGGCACGATCGCGATCGACGGCCAGGAGATCGGCTCGGTTACCCTCGCCTCGCTGCGCGGAGCGATCGGGCTGGTGTCGCAGGAAGTGAGCCTCTTCGACGACACGGTGCGCGCCAACATCGCCTATGGCCGGTTCGGCGCATCGCAAGCCGACATCGAGGCCGCCGCGGCCGCCGCCGGCGCCGACCGGTTCATCCGTGAGCTGCCACAGGGCTACGACACGCTGGTCGGCGAGCATGGCATCCGCCTCTCGGGCGGCCAGCGCCAGCGCCTCGCGATTGCCCGCGCGATGCTGAAGGACGCGCCGATCCTCCTCCTCGACGAAGCAACCTCCGCGCTCGACAGCGAGTCCGAACGCCAGGTCCAGGCGGCGCTGCGCGCGCTGATGCACGGGCGCACGACGGTGGTCATCGCCCATCGCCTGTCGACGATCATCGGCGCCGATCTGATCTGCGTCATGGACCATGGGCATATCGTCGAAACCGGCCGGCACGCCCAGCTGCTCGCCCGCAACGGACTTTACGCGCGGCTTTACGAAACCCAGTTCGCCACGGAGCGCGAGCTCGCTCCGATCGGCGACGCCGCCGGGGCGGCCGGGTCTTGAAGGCGCAAGGCTCATGAAGGCGCCCAGCCGCTGGGGACGGCGCCTGTTGCGCAGCTCCCGGCTGCGCCGGTGGCTGTGCTGGGTGATGCATCTTTATATCCGGCTCGTCTACGCCACCAACCGCTGGACGGTGGAGGGCGGCGAGGTTCCGCGCCGGCTGCGCGAGGGAGGCAACAGCTTCATCCTCGCCTTCTGGCACGGGCGCCTGATGATGATCCCGATGGCCTGGCAGCGCCTCGCGCCGATGCACATGCTGATCTCGGCGCACCGCGACGGCCGGATCATCGCCGACGCCGTCACCTATTTCGGGGTGCACTCGATTCCCGGCTCGTCGCGGCGCGGCGGGACGGCGGCGCTGCGCATGATGCTGAAGCAGCTTGCGGCGGGGGAATGCGTCGGCATCACCCCGGACGGGCCGCGCGGCCCGGCGATGCACGCGAGCGCCGGGATCGTCAATGTCGCCCGCCTCGGCCGCGTGCCGATCGTGCCGATCGTCTTCGCCACCAGCCGGCGCCGCGTGCTGCGCAGCTGGGACCGGTTCCAGCTCGCCCTGCCGTTCGGGCGCGGCGTCTTTCTGTGGGGCGAGCCGATCGAGATTGCCCCGGAGCTCGACCCGGCCGGGTTGGAGCGCGCCCGGCTCCTCGTCGAAAGCCGGATGAACGAGATGGCGCGCGAGGCCGACCGTCGGGTGGGCCACGGGCCGCCGGTGATCGAGAGCCCCTCTCCCGCACCGCGGGAGAGGGAGGGACCCGCGCCACAGGCGTGGGAGGGTGAGGGCTCGTTCCGCGGCGATACCCTCACCCGCCCTCGGGCTGCCCACTCCGGCACCCTCTCCCGCAATGCGGGAGAGGGATGTAGGGGCGGCCGCGGGACCGGCAATCCATGAAATTCCTGCCCGTGCTCTACCGCTCGCTGACCGCCGCCGCGGCGCCGCTGGTGGTGCGTTACCTCAACGCGCGGTGCCGGCGCGGCAAGGAGGATGGCGCACGCCTCGGCGAGCGCATCGGGATTGCCTCTGCTTCCCGTCCGCCGGCGCCCCTCGTTTGGGTGCATGCGGCGAGTGTCGGCGAGTCGAGTTCGGTCCTAGCGCTGATCGAGCGGATCCTGGCGGATCGGCCGGAGATCGAGATCCTGATGACCACCGGGACTGTTGCCGCGGCGCGCCTCGTCCAACCCCGCCTGCCGCAGCGGGCCCGGCACCAGTTCGTGCCGGTCGACGTGCCGCGCGCGGTCGAGCGGTTTCTCGATCACTGGCATCCTGATCTGGCGATCTGGGTCGAGTCCGAGCTGTGGCCCAACCTTGTGCTGGCGACGCACCGCCGCGGTATTCCGATGCTCCTGGCCAACGCCCGGCTCTCCGCAGGGTCCCTGGCGCGCTGGCGGGTGTTGCCGGGGTTGGTGCATCCGGTATTGCGGGCGTTTGCCCTCGCTCTCGCCCAGGACGATGTGCAGGCGGAGCGGTTTCGCCAGCTCGGCGCCCGCCCGGTGGCGAGCGTCGGAGATCTGAAGGCCGCCGCCGCACCACTCGCCGCCGACCCGGCGGTGCTCGAGGCGCTGCGAAGTCAGATCGGCGCCCGGCCGGTGTGGCTCGCGGCGAGCACCCATCAGGGCGAGGAGGAAATCGCGGCCGGCGCGCATCTCCGGATCGCGCGCGACCACCGAGGCGTCTCCCCGGGCCTCTTGACGATCGTCGCGCCGCGTCACCCGGTGCGCGGACCCGCCATCGCGGAGATGCTCACCGCCCGGGGGTTGCGCGTCGCCCGGCGCAGCAGGGGGGAAAGGATCGCCGGCGACACCGACATCTATCTCGCCGACACGCTGGGCGAGCTCGGCGTGTTCTTCCGCCTCGCCGGGATCGCCTTCATCGGCGGGTCCCTGGTGAGGAAAGGCGGCCACAACCCGTTCGAAGCGGCGCGGCTCGGCTGCGCGGTGCTGCACGGCCCGGACATGTCGAATTGCGCGGCGATGGCCGGCGCCCTCGACGATGCCGGCGCGGCGCTGACGGTCGGCGATGCCGCGAGCCTCGCGGACGCGGTCTCGCTGCTGCTCGGCGACCCGGCTGAACGTGCCGCGCGGGCGCAGGCGGCGGCGCGGATCGCCGATGCGAGCGGCGGCACTCTCGATGCCGTGCTCCGCGAATTCGCGCCATGGCTCGATGCGCTCGCGCCCGTCGCACCCCTGCCAACCATGGCGATGACGGCGCCCCCCCAACAGCGAGCTTCTACGGGCACCGATGCGCGCCCCTGAGTTCTGGCACGCCCGAAATGGGCCGATGGCCGGCCTCGTCGCCGGCTTGCTCGCGCCGCTCGGCACCGCCTGGGACGCCACGGGACGGCTGCGCCGCGCCATTGCGCGACCCTACCGCGCGCCGGTCGCGGTCATCTGCGTCGGCAACCTCGTCGCCGGCGGCTCGGGGAAGACGCCTGTCGTGCTGTCGCTCGCCGGGTCGCTTGGCGCGATGGGTGTCGCCGTGCACGTCGTCACGCGCGGCTATGGCGGCCGCCTTGCCGGTCCGCTGCGGGTCGATTCCACGCGGCACGATGCATCGGCGGTCGGTGACGAGGCGCTGTTGATCGCCGGGCGGGCACCATGCTGGGTCGCACGCAATCGCGCTGCCGGGGTACGGCAAGCGGTGGCGGCAGGCGCCGAAGCCATCCTGCTCGACGACGGGTTTCAGAACCCGGGTATCGAGCAGGACCTCGCGCTCGTCGTCGTCGATGCCGATTACGGTTTTGGCAACCGCCGGGTGATGCCGGCCGGACCGTTGCGCGAGTCGATCATGGGGGGCCTCGCCCGGGCCGACGCGATTGTGCTGCTCGGCTCCGGGCGCGCCGAATCCGCGGAGCCCGCCGGAATCCGTGAAGCGGGCCGCCCGATTTTCCGCGCTACGCTCGAGCCGGTGCGGGGCGAACCCCTGGCCGGGGTGTCGGTCGTCGCCTTTGCCGGGATCGGGCGGCCGGAAAAATTCGTCGCCAGCCTGCGCGCGGTCGGCGCCACGCCGGTCGCCGCGCACCCTTTCCCCGATCACCACCCTTTTACCGAGGCCGAGATCGCCGGGCTGCGGCGCGAGGCAGAACGCGCCGGCGCCCGCCTCGTCACGACCGCGAAGGATTGGGTCCGCCTCACCCCGCCGATGCGCGACCGGGTCCTGGTGCTCGAGGTCGAGATAGACTGGCGCGACCGGGCTTCCCTGACGCAACTCCTGTCCGCCGTCTTGCGCCGAACTCCACAGGAACGCGATCCCCATGGGCGCGATCCCCACGGGCACGATCCCCACGGGCACGATAACGAAGCCGGGCATGGATACGGCCGGAGCGCGGCCCGCGGCTGACCCGCCAATCACCGCGACGAACGGCCCCGCGACCTCGTGGCGGTACCGGGTCGAGGCGCGCGGCGCGTCGCTGTTTTTCGCCGCGATGCGATTGCTGCCGATCGACGTCGCCTCGGCGCTCGGCGGCGCGCTGGCACGGCGGATCGGGCCTTGGCTCGGCATTTCAAAGCGCGCCCGGCACAATCTCAAAGCCGCGATGCCCGAGCTGTCCGCGGCCGATGCCGAGCGGATCGTCCGCGGCATGTGGGACAATCTCGGCCGGGTCGCGGCGGAATACCCGCATCTGCGGGACATCAAGGTGTTCCCGCGCGGTGATTTTCCGGAGAGGTCGGAGCGCGTCGCGGTCGCCGGCATCGAGCATCTCGACCGAGCCGTCGCGGCGGGACAGAAGGTCATCGTCTTCGGCGGGCATCTCGGCAATTGGGAGATCGCCGCGCTCGCCGCCGGGCAATACGGCATCGACGTCGCGCAGATTTACCGCGCCGCCAACAACCCGCTGGTCGACCGCATGATCGCGCGGTTTCGCGGGACCCAGGGCGAGTTCATCCCGAAAGGCGCCATCGCCTCGCGCCGGGCGCTGGCGGCGTTGCGGCGCGGCGCCCACCTGACGCTCCTCGTCGACCAGAAACTCAATGACGGCATCCCGGTGCCGTTCTTCGGCCGCCCGGCGATGACCGCGCCGGCGCTCGCCCTGCTCGCGCTGCATTTCGACTGCACGGTGTTGCCGGCCCGGGTCGAGCGCCTCCGGGGCGCGCATTTCCGGCTGACCATCCACCCGCCCCTCGCCTTGCCGCGCAGCGCAAACCGCGCCGCCGATGTTGCGGCTCTGATGGGTGCGGTCAACCAGACGCTCGAAGGCTGGATCCGCGAGCACCCCGAGCAATGGTTCTGGCTCCACAGCCGGTGGCCGGATTGACATAGTCCGCCGGGACGAGACGCCGGGCCGGGCGGCGGCGCAACCTCGTGAAATCCCTGTAAAACGGCGCGAAATTGGTTCCCCGATGGCTCATGATTTACCCGCATGGCTGCCATGCACCCGTGATCCGGAACCGGCGGCAGAACCTCTCGTTGGGCCGTCGGGAGTTGCACGCATCGCGACAAAAAGATGGGCCAGCATGCAATCTTCAGGGATCGTCGGATATGTCGAGACCGCCGCACGCCATCGAGTGGCGCTGTACCGCGATCGGGCCGCCGAACTGCGCAGGATGGCGCAAGCAGAACCGATCGGGTCTCTGCGCACCCGGCTGCTCGGCCTCGCGCGCAACTATGAGGAATTGGCCGCCAGTTTGGGAGCCCGACACAGACACGCGATCCGGGCTCGATCGAGCCAGTCCCCCGATCGAGCCACCCCCCACCGGAACTCGAAATAGAAGGAGACAAAAAATGGGCAAATACTCCAGGATAGTTCTCGCCGCCGTCATGGTCGTTGCGTTCTCGGGATATGCCGATGCGCAGTACATGTCGTACCGTGTTGCCGGCTATGGCTATCGCCAAAGCCCGGAAGTCAATAATTACCTAAGCGCACGATACGATCATCTGCTGCAGGTAAGTCCCCGTTTTCGGCACCGCCACATGTGGAAAGAGTGCCACACGATCAACATTCAGCCGCTGCACCTAGACTGCATCGCCTCGTTCGATCAGTACGAGCCGGTGTTGCCGGGGTATGGGTGGCGCCGCTATTATTAGAGCGATCTCCTAGCCGTCATTCCGCGTGGAAAATCCAGGGCAAGCGGCTGCCCTGGATCTTCCCCGGGCTTGACCCCGGGATCACGCAGGCGTTTGCACCTGATCCGATAACGCCCTAATCGCGCGGCGTCTCGGCGTCGTAGCCGTCGGCGCAGAAGGTGCCGCCCTGGTAGCGTTCGGCGATCGGATCCTTGGGCTGGCCGGCCTCGGCGGCGAGGATTTGCGCCGCCTGGGGTTCGGAATTGTCCTCTGGCCGGTAGCCGAGCCGAAAGGCGTTTGAATTGTCGTACCACGAGCGCTGGTTGCCCGAGACGCCATAAACGATCTCGTAGCGGATGTCCGGGTGCTCGAGCCCGATGCGCACGAGTTGCGTATAGTCGCGCGGGCTGATCCAGATCGCCAGACGCCGGCTGTCGATCGGCTTCACCCCGAAATTGCCGATCCGGGTGCATAGAAAGCCGATGCCGTGCTTGTCGGAGTAAAGGCTGGCGAGCGCCTCCGAGAACGCCTTCGAGACGCCGTAGCGGCTGTCGGGGCGCGGCACGACGGCGTGGTCGATCGTCTGCGCTCGCGGGTAAAAACCCACCGCGTGGTTTGAGGTCGCCATCACGATGCGCTTCGTCCCGGCCCGGCGCGCCGCCTCGAACACGTTGTAGAGGCCGACGATATTGCCTTCGAGGATGTTCTCCCAGGTGTTCTCCCCCGAAATCCCGCCGAGATGGATGATGCCGTCGACCCCCTCGACCATGCGCTCGACGGCGCCCATGTCGGCGATATCGGTCTGGTCGACCTCCTCGATACCCGCGTTCCCTGCACGCGCTGGCGCGAGAGGCACCCGGTCGGACAGCCGCAGCACTGGATAAACTCCGCGCAATGTCTCGCGCAGCGAGCTGCCGATCCCGCCGCCCGCCCCGGTAATCAAGACTCGATGCATCCTCGATCCTTCCCCTGGACAGCGCGCCGTGCGGCCAAAGCCTCGCCGAAAACGCACGACGCGACAACGAATTTGCCAATTTCCGACGATTAACGCTAAAATTGAATGCATTTAATCCGCTTATGCGAATATTCTGTTAATCCGCTTGTGCATATCCTCCTAATCCGCGCTGTCACGGTGAAGATCACCCGCCGAACGAGGAGAATATTGATGTCCGGTCGACGTTTCGCGCTTGCTTTGTCGATGGTGGTCATGGCAAGCGGCATCCCCGGTGCCTCTGGGAGGGCAGACGGCGTTGCCTCGGGGCAGAAAGACGGCATCCCCAATTCGATCATCCAGGAAGGCTTCGCCATCTCGCCGATCCCCGTGAAGCAACTGAACTTATCGCGCAAGAACCCGGCCATGGTGGCGTTGGGCAGCTATCTGGTCAACGGCACCTCGGACTGCGCCGGCTGCCACAGTCTGCCGAAGTTCCTCCCAGTCGGCGGTCCGGGCAGCAATCCCCTTGCCGGCGACCCGTTCCAGGGCACGCCGACGACGCAGAGCGTCTCGGGCCGATTGGTGGCGAACTTCAACACCAAGCACTATCTGGCCGGCGGCCGGTGCTTTGGGTCGGGGACCCACGCCTTTATGGCGCGCAACTTGACGCCGGACGCAAATGGTCTGCCGCAAGGACTGACCTTGACCGAATTCATCAAGGTGATACGCACCGGCGAAGACATCCATTGCGAGAAGGACCCGACGGACCCGATCTGCGCGATCGGGCCGGACACCGCGGTGCTTCAGATCATGCCGTGGCCGAGTTATCACAACATGACGGATTTCGACCTCGAGGCGATCTATACCTATCTCACCGCGATACCACCCGCCACCGCGTGCAACACGCCTGCCGATGGTTGCCCGGTAACCACCGATAATCTGCATTACACGTACCCGCCCACCGCTGATTGCCCGAATCCGCCGCCGCCACAGTAGACAATGCGGCGCCGCGGGCGGCTCGGAAACCTGTCTCATGCAGCCTTACTGCGCCGCGTGACGCGCCACACCGGCGCAGACGTCTATTGCGGGAAGACCCCCTGACGGATCCGGTCTGCGGGCTCGGCCGGTTGGTGCGGCAATCGCGCCGAGCGAACGACCTTTGACGGCATTTTAGGACGCGCCGGCGGGCGCACCGCGTCCTGCGCCTGAGCCGCGCCTTCTTCCCCGACCGCGCGAGAATGCGGCTCATGCGGCCGGTTTATCGGTTATCATCGGAGCGCAAGGAGAGCGCAGCCGATGTACTTCGATCGACGCTTGTGGGAGCTGACGCGTGGGCTGCGCGGCCGGATCGCGTGCGCGATCCTATTGGGGCTGTTGGCCTCGGTCTTCGGCATCGCCCGCTTTGCCCTCTTGGGCGCGCTGCTCGCCCGCGTCTTCGAGGGCGCCGGCGTCACGATCGTCGCCACGCTCGCGGCCGGGGTTGCCGGCGCGGTGCTGTTGCGCGCGGCTCTCGACCATGCCCGCACCATCATCGCCCACCAGAATGCGAGCCGGGTGCAGGAGGAATTGCGCGGCCGGCTCTACGACAAGATCGCCGAATTGGGGCCCGCGTGGTTTGCCGGCGAGCGCACCGGCGGGGTCATGCTGTCGGTGGTCGACGGGGTCGAGCAGCTGCAGAGCTTTTTCGGGCAGTTCGTGCCGCAGGCCTCGGTCGCGGCGCTGACCCCGCTGGCGATCTTCGCGTTCATCGTGTGGTGGGACCCGCCGGTCGCCACGGTGATGCTGGTCGCGGCCCTCGTTACCCTGATCGCGCCGGCGGCGTTCCACGCGGTCGAAAGCCGCACCGGCACGGCGCGCCAGCAGGCGATGAAGAGCTTCGGCTCGGAGTTCCTCGACGCGGTGCAGGGCCTGCCGACGCTGAAGGCGTTCGGCCAGAGCACATCCTATGGCCGGCGGCTCGCCAAGCGCGCTCACCTTCTGTCCGACACGACGATGCGCGTCCTCTCCACCAGCGTGATGACCCGCGGCATCACCGATGCCGGGGTCGCGATCGGGGCCGCCGCGGCGCTGGCGCTCGGGGTATGGCGGGTCTCCAACGGGCTGATGACGATCGAGGCCCTATTGATCGTATTGATGGCCGGGACCGAGGTGTTCCGCCCGCTGCGCGACCTGCGCGGCGTGCTGCACCAGGGGCTGGTCGGGCAGTCGGCCGCGGCCGGCATCCATGCCCTCTTCGCGGCCGAGCCGCTCGTGAAGCCGGCGGCCGCAAGCCCAAAATTGCCCTCTCCGCCCTTTAGGGGGGAGAGGGAGGGGCCTGCGCCGAAGGCGTGGGA
>DATCQF010000453.1:0-3068 GCA_036569735.1 Allostellaceae bacterium
TTCGACGGCGAACCCGACCGATGGGCGTCTTCTCAGACCGAACCTCGATGGACCGTATCCTCTTCGCCGTCTTCCACCACGAAAACCAAAACCAGGGCGTCAGCACCCCTCTCCTGCTGACACAAACCTTTTGACGTCACCGTGCCGGCCCGGGGCTGGACGCAAGCCGCCTGGTCTGAGACGATTGGCCGATGTTGTGTGGGTTACGATTTTTTCGTGGGCTTGGCGGCGCGCTGCTGCTCGCGCTGGGGCTGCCGGCGGCGCCGGTGCTGGCGGCGGATACGATTGCGCTGCGCTTCGAGGTATATGGCGTGGCCGGTCTCCATGTCCTGACGCTCAAGAGCAACATCGACGAGAGCGCCAACCGTTACGCCATCACCGTCGATTACGCGACGACCGGCATGGCCGGCGTCTTTGTCGATGTGAAAACCCGCGCCCAGGTGCGCGGGCGCCTCAGCCCGACCGCGGCGCAGCCCGAAGCGTTCCGCAAAGACACGCGCCGCAACGAAAAGGACCGTCACAACCAGCTCGACTACCGCCCCGACGGCACGGTGGAGGGGGGCTCGACGCCGCCGTTGCCGGAGCCGGTGCCGGCGGCCGCGGCGCGCCAGACGGTCGACAATCTGACCGCCTACTTCATGCTCGAGCGCCAGCTCGCCCGCACCGGAAGCTGTACGCTGGCCGTGCCGGTCTATGACGGTCAGTATCGTTACGATCTGTATTTTTCGGATGCCGGGACGAAGACGCTACCCTCCAGCGGCGGGCAGAAATTTGAGGGCGCGACGACCGCCTGCCGGATGACGCGGCGCAATGTGGCTACCGGTTCCGATTCGGAACAGGACGAGGGCGCCAAGCAAGGCACGATCTGGTATGCCAAGCTGATCCCCGGCGATCTGATGGTTCCGGTGCGGATGGAATTGGAAACCCAGATCGGCGGCGTCACGGCCTACCTCGCCGAACTGCACGGCCGCGGCGTCGACCTCAAGCTGATGGAGTGAGGCTCAGGCCGACGGCGTGAGGCCGAGCCGCTCGAGGGTGGCGGGCAAATCCGTGAAACGATCGAGGATTGCGGCGGCGCCGAGCGTCTCCGGGTCGACCCGGGAATAGCCGTAGCGCATCATGACGAGCGGCACCCGGGCGGCATGCGCGACGGCGGCGTCGTTTTCGCTGTCGCCGATCATCACCGCCCGTCCGGCGCTGCCGCCGACGTCGCCGATGAGGCCGAGCAGATGGCCGGGGTCGGGCTTTCTCGTGGCGTAGCGGTCGCCGCCGGCGATCCCGTCGAACAGCCCGGCCAAATCCAGCCCCGCCAGCACCGCCATCGTCGCCTGCTGCAATTTGTTGGTGCACACCGCGTGGCGGTAGCCGCGTCGGCGGAGCTCCTCGAGGGTCTCGCGCACCCCGGGGTAGGGCCGCGTCAGGGCGGTCGCGTGGGCCTCGTAGAACTCGATGTAGCGGGGCAACGCTTCGGCCGCCTCAGCGGCATCCGCGCCGCGCGCCGCAAACCCGCGGGCGACCAGCGCCGGCACGCCATCGCCGACCATCGGCGTCACTTCGGCGCGCGACAGCGCCCGGTAGCCGCGCTCGCGCAGCACCTTGTTCAGCGCATTGGTCAGGTCCGGCACGCTGTCGACGAGTGTGCCGTCGAGGTCGAAGACCAGCAGAAATTCCGTCATCGCCGGCAACTGTGCCCGCCGCGTTCATACATCGCAACAATCTGTGTGTTGGCAGGGTGGCAATGGGCGTGCAACCTTGGTTTGATGATCCGGTTTCGTTCCCGTGGGCCTTTGCGCGAGCCGTGCCATGAGCCGACCCCGTTTCGCCGCCATCATTCTCGCCGCCGGTGAGGGGACCCGCCTCAAATCGGCGCGCCCCAAGGTTCTGCACGAGATTGCCGGGCAGCCGATGATCTGCCACGTCATCGACGCGCTGCGGCCGCTGGAGCCGGCCGAGACCGTAATCGTGCGCGGCCGCGACGGCGATTCGGTGGCGCGCGCGGTCTCGCCGCTGCCGAGCGTCGTTCAATCCCCGCCGCGCGGCACCGGCGACGCGGTGCGCGCGGCGCGGTCCGCGCTCAGGGCCCGGTTGGGCAACATCGCCGACATCGTCGTCTTGTTTGGCGACACCCCGCTGTTGCGCGCCGAAACCATCGCGGCCCTGATCGACGCGCGACGCCGCGCGCCCGAGGTCGCGGTCGCGGTCGCCGGCATGCGGCCCTCTGATCCCGCACCCTATGGCCGGCTCGTGCTCGACCGCGACGGCACCCTCTTGCGCATCGTCGAGGCCAGGGACGCCGACCCTGACGAGCTTGCGATCGGGCTGTGCAACGGCGGCATCATGGCGATCGATGCGCGCCACGCCTTCGACCTGGTGGACCGAATCGGCAACGACAACAAGAAACGCGAGTTCTACCTGACCGACATCGTCAGGGTCGCCCGCGCGCAGGGTCTGTCGTGCCGGGTCGCCGAATTGCCCGCCGAGGAGCTCCTGGGGGTCAACACCCGCGCCGAATTGGCCGCCGCCGAAAGGGTCATGCAGGACCGGCTGCGGCGCCGCGCGATGGACGAGGGCGCTACCCTGGTCGCGCCCGAGACCGTGTTCCTCAGCGCCGATACCGTGCTCGGGCGCGACGTCGTCGTCGAACCCAATGTCGTGTTCGGGCCGGGCGTGACTGTCGCCGACAATGTCCTCATCCGCTCGTTCTCGCACCTCGAAGGCGCTACGATCGCCGAGGGAGCGATCGTCGGCCCGTTCGCCCGGCTGCGCCCGGGCGCGGTACTCGAAGCCAATGTTCATGTCGGCAATTTCGTCGAGGTCAAGGCGACCCGGCTCGGCGCCGGGGTCAAGGCCAGCCACCTCTCGTACCTCGGCGACAGCGACATCGGCGCCGGCACCAATATCGGCGCCGGCACGATCACCTGCAATTACGATGGCTTCAACAAGTTCCGCACGATCATCGGCGAAGGCGCCTTTATCGGGTCGAACACCGCGCTGGTCGCGCCGGTTACGGTCGGCGACGACGCCTATGTCGCGACCGGCAGCGTCGTCACGGCGGATGTTCCAGAGGG
>DATCQF010000454.1:0-7329 GCA_036569735.1 Allostellaceae bacterium
CAGGGTGGGCGTAGGCCTCGCGCAAGGCGGCATAGCTGGCGACCTTGAAGGCGATGTGGACGAGGCCGAGCCCGCCGCGCTCGGGCCGCGATGCCTCGTGTGGCGTCGCATGCTGGGTGATGTCGATCGTGTGAAACCCGTCGCCGAGGGTCATGAAGACGCCGCCGTGCTCGGGGTCCTGTTCGGCGACGGCGAACCCGAGCGCGCCCTGGTAGAAGCGCTTGGAGGCCTCCTCGTCGGCGACCCGCAGCAGCACGTGGCCGATCCCCGCCAGTCTGATCATCGCAACCCTCCCGATTCCGCACAAATCGCTGCGCCATGTTAGCGTCAGGGTGCGGCCGGCGGTATAAATGTTCGATGGCTTACGAAATCTATCGCGTCGAGATCACCCGCGACGAGACGAGCGCCTCCGGCGCGGTCGGCATCGAGATCACCGCGTATTTCGACCGGGTGCCGGAAACCGATGCTCCGACGGTCGGGCGGTTGACCCGGGCGTCGCGCGGGGTGTGGAACAGCCGCCTCCAATTCACCGGCGATTTCGCGACATTGTCCGAGGCGCTGGCCGCGATCAGCGCCGCCCACCCCGACGCCGAGCGCATCCGCTGCTACGAATACACCGTCGACGACGAATACCCGGTCGAGGTCGCGCCGCTGGTGCGATCGGGGGACAAATGGCGGCCGGATGGCAGCCGGTAGCGTGGTGGCGTAGTGGTGGCGTAGGATGGGCTGAGCGCAGCGATGCCCATCGCCGCAGTCACTGGGTTGATGGGCATCGCTGCGCTCAGCCCATCCTACAGGAGGCAATCCATGGCCATATTCACGCACGTCGCGCTCGGCACCAACGATCTTGCCAAGGCGCGCGCCTTTTATGACAGCGTGCTGGCGCCGCTCGGCTACAAGCGGCTCAAGGACCTCGGAGACCGGGGATCGATCTGGGGCGAGACGGGCGAGGAATTCTTCATTCTGACCCCGGCCGACGGGAAACCCGCGAGCAATGCCAATGGCGGCACGGTAAGCTTTGTTGCCCCGAGCCGCGCGGCGGTCGCGGCATTCCACCGGGCCGCGCTTGCCGCCGGCGGCAAGGACGAAGGCGCCGTCGGCCCGCGCGGGTTCTGGCCCAATGCCTATGCCGGCTATGTCCGCGACCCCGACGGCAACAAGCTCGCCGCCTACTGCACCAAGCCGGAATAACCCTCGCGCGGCAGCAGTCCCGCCGAACACGGCAGAACGGGCACCAACCGGCGCCCGTTCCTTCTGTCTCACCCGCTTGCCCTGGTGGAGCGGCAGCCCTATCTTACTGGCATCTTACTTTGCGGGTTGTGCCCATGGCAATTGCCGAAAGAGCCGCGACGAGGGTGTCGACGAAGGGCCAGGTGATCTTGCCGAAAGCCATTCGGCAGCGCCGGAATTGGGGTCCGGGCACGCGCCTCATTGTCGAGGAAACCCCGGAGGGAGTGTTGCTCAAACCAGCCCCGCTCTTTGCCCCTACCCGCCCGGAGGATGTCGCTGGAATGCTCAAGTATTCCGGGCCGCCAAAGACCGTCGAGGAGATGGATGCGGCGATAACAGCCGAGGTAAAGCGGCGGCATGCTCGCGGTCGATACTAACGTAATTGTCCGCTATTTGACGCGTGACGATGCGGCTCAATTCGCGAAAGCGGACGCTCTGGTCAAGAACAACGATGTGTATGTATGCACGACCGTATTGCTGGAGACGGAATGGGTGCTGCGTCGCGGTTACGGCTTTAGCCGTGCCGAAATCCTCGATGCGCTTGTTGCTTTCGCCGGGCTCCCGCGGGTCACCCTGGAAGATCCGGCACTCGCCGCTCGAGCATTGGATTGGATGAGCCGCGGCATGGATTTCGCCGACGCGCTGCATCTGGCAAAGGCTGATGGATGCGAGGCGTTCGTCAGCTTTGACCGGCGCCTCGCGAGGCTGGCGAAGCGTGTGGGCGGGGCGACAGTGCGGGCGCCATAGCGGCGGGCTCAGGAGTTTGCCGGTTCGAGGGCGGCGGGGTCGTGCTCGTAGAGCCAGCGCAGGGTGTCGGGCGAGCGGTCGCCGGCTCGGGACCATTCGGCGTCGCGCGCCTGCTGCGCCGGACCGTCCGGCATGTGGAAGCGGGTCTTGTTGGCGCGCGATAGTTGCTGCAGCCGGGTGACGCGCGGCAGCCGCAGCTGCTCGTAGCGGCGCAGCGCCGCGGCCGGATCGCGATCTCCGGCGGCGAGACAGGCGGCGAGCGCGGCGCCGTCCTCGATCGCCTGCGCCGCGCCTTGCCCCACGAACGGGTACATCGGGTGGCACGCATCGCCCAATAATGTCGTGCGCCCGACCGACCAGCGCGCCAGCGGGTCGCGGTCGAACAGGGCCCAGATGAAACATTTGTCGGCGGCGGCGATGATCCGGCGGACCTGGCTGTGCCAGCCCGCGAAGGCGGCGAGCGCGCGGTCGGGCGTGACGCGGTCGGTCCAGTCCTCGCGGTTCCAGGTGTCGAGCTCGGTCCAGCCGACGAAATTGAGGAGCTGCCCGCGCGACACGAAATAGTGCACGAAATGACCGCCCGGGCCGACCCATGACTGGCTGCCGAGTTCGAGCCCAAGATCGGCGATGCGCTCCACCGGCACGAGGCCGCGATAGGCGACGCATCCGGCGAAGCGTGGGTCTTCTGCGCCGAAGAGGGCAGCCCGCGCCGCCGAGTGGATGCCGTCGGCGCCGACCAGCACATCCGCCCGGACATGCACGCCGTTGTCGAATGAGGCCTCGGTTGCATCGCCCCGGTCGTGGAGGCGGATCAGACGATGGCCGAGGTGAATGCGCTCGGAGGGGAACCCCGACGCAATGACCGCCAGGAGGTCGGCGCGGTGGATCGTGATGTGCGGCGCGCCATAGAGCTCTTCGCACCGCGGATTGAGCGAGGCGCGCTGCAGCGTGCGCCCGTCCTCCCAGCGCCGCTGGTGGCTGCCGATGGGGCGCACCCCCTCGCGGTCGAGCCCCGGGCCGAGACCGAGCCGGCGCAGCACCCGCGCCGCGTTCGGCCCCATGTTGATACCGCCGCCGATCTGCGTCAGCTCGGGCGCCTGCTCGTAGACATCGACCTCGAACCCGGCCTGGCGCAGCGCCAACGCGGCGGCGAGGCCGCCGATGCCGCCGCCGATCACGGCGATCTTGAGCGGTGCGCCGGGCATCAGTCGGGGGCGGCTCAGGCGGCCCAGGCGAACGGGGCGAAATGCCCGTTATTGCCCAGGCCCACGAGATCCATGTCGAGGCCGAAGCCATGGACATGGGTTTCCTTGGAGCGCGCCAGGGCGAGGCGGCGGTTCGCCGGGTGCCCGGTATTGTCGATGTAGAACGGGTCGCCGCTGCGGTTGCGCGATGCCACCCCCTCGATCTCGAAGGCGAAAACCCCGGGGACCTCGGCGCTTCGGATCAGCCCGGCGATGGTGAATTCGATCGGCTTTTACTCGACCCCGCGGAAATCGCCGACCAGGTTCTGCCGGATGACCGAAGGCGTGCCGCCCGCTTCGCCCCCGGCGATCGCACCGAGTGCCTGGCGCTGCTCCGGATCGGCCGCCGCGTCGACGACGACCCCGAAAATCCAGTTGCCGTCGGCCATCACCTTGCCGGAGCGGATCACCAGCGCGAATTTCAACCCGTCGAGCCGGATCGTGCCGGAGCGGCCCTCATCGATGCGGAACACCAGGACGGCCGTGCAGTGGTCGTAGGTCACCGGCCCCTGCGGGTTGGTGTAGACGCACGGGCACAGATAATCGCAGTTGCAGCTTTCCATGTATTCGCCGCGCAGCGACCAGTTCTGTTCGGGCATGATCGGATCCTCCGAGGCGTTGGCAGAAGGCTAATGACGGCCGCGCGCCGGCGCAATCATTCGCGCGCCAGGGCCGTCACGATCCGCGCCGCGGCGATGGCGATGCGGGTGATCGCCGGGACATCGACCGCCTCGGGCCAGCGGTCCTGCGGCAGGTGGAACAGCTTGTTGGTGCCGTTGAGGGCGAGACAATGTCCGCCGGCGCGGTGGATGTCGCGGGTTTCGCCGGTCGGCACCAGATCCTTCGGCGCCATTGCATGAGATTGACCGGCCCGCGCCAGTTCTGCATCGGCGAGGGCGCGCAGATCGTCCGCCGGCGAGACGATCGACAGAGTGCCGCCGGCCGCGCCGATATTGGCGCCGTACAGCACCCAGGTGGCGCCGCCGTCGCGCCGCGGCCGGTCCCAGCCGGTGCGGCGGGCGACGAAATCGTCGAGCCCCAAATGGCCGAGCTCGTGCCCGCTGTTCGCAGTGAAGATGACCGGCCGCGCCGGCGGCGTCGCGAGCAGCGCGCGCAAGCTTTCGAGCCAGCAGACGAGGCCGCCGCCGCGCTCTGAGGTCGATTGCCACCACGAGCTGCGCGGCGTCATCACGACGAGCGGGGGGCCGGCGCCGGCGCCGCCTGCAAGCGCGATCACGATGTTCCGGCCGTTGGCGGGGGTGCGGCGGCTCTCGGCAACCAGCCGGGCCGGGGCGCCTTGCGCCGCCGCGGCGAGCACCGCTTCGCGCGCCTCGCTCGACACCTGGATTGCCGGGGCGCCATAGGGCTGGCGGAAGCTCTGGGCGTTGGACAGCGCCAGGCCGGGGCGCTCGCCGGCGCCCAGGATTACCAGCGCGCGATGACCGCCGGCGCGGCGCACCCGCTCATATTCGCCGCTATAGACCGCGTACACCGGTCGCTCGGCGACGGCGATCTCGGCATCGCCGCCGACCAGCCCAAGCCGCCCGGTGATGCCCGCCGCATCGGTCGCCGGCGCGTCGAACACCGGTGCCGCCTCGATCCGCTCGCCGCCGAATTCGAGAAACGCCGTCACCGGGTCGAGCCGTTCGAGCGCGAATTCCTCGATCGCCACCGACGCGCCGAGCGCTGACGCTTCCGAAGCCAGCCACTCGGCGCCGGCATTGTCGCCCGCAGTCGCGGTGCGGTGGGTGCCCTGCGCATCCCACGCGATAAGCCAGCGCTCGGCGCGCCGTCGTGCCTGATCGAAGATTGAGGTTGCGTCGCTCGCCATCGCGCGCAGCATAGCCCGGCTGGCGAGTAAAATGGAGGAAGAGATGCCGGAAGCCCTGAAGCGAAGCTACGTCAAGCGAGAGAGCGCGCAGGACCGCGCCTATTCGCAGGCGGTGATCACCGAAGGCGGCCGCACGATCTGGCTGGCCGGGCAGGTCGCGATCGAGGATGCGTCGGGGCGCTCGCTCGCGGCCGATTTCGACGGGCAGGTCCGCGAGGTCTTCGCCCGGCTCGGCCGCACCCTCGAAGAGGCCGGCGCGAGCCTTGCCGACATGGTGACGATGACCGTCTTCATCACCGACGCGCGGCTCGGCGACCGCTTCACCGCATTGCGCAAGGAGATCTTCGCCGACAATTTCCCGGCGAGCGCCCTCATTACCGTCGCCGGCCTCGCCCGCCCGGAGATGCTGGTCGAGGTGCAGGGGGTCGCCGTCGCCCGCTGAGCCGGCGCCATAAGTCGCCGCGGGCGCCCGCTCACGACCCAGAGCAGACGCTCATGACTGCGCCGCCGGGCGAGCCGCGCTGCCAGGTAGCGGACGATCAGATCGCGTGCGACGGGGCAGCAACGATCTGCGCTTGAAAGATCGCGCGCCGGTTGCGCGGCTCGCTATACTCGGATGGGGAGGAACCGAGCGTGCCTGTCCAGCCGGTAGAGCGCAAACTCGCCGCGATTTTCGCCGCCGACATTGCCGGCTACAGCCGGCTGATGGCGCGCGATGAGGTCGGCACGCTCGCCCGGTTGAAGGCATGCCGCGTGATCATCGACGGGCTGATCGCGTCGCACCGGGGCCGAATCTTCAACACCGCCGGCGACAGCGTCGTCGCGGACTTCGCCAGCGCGGTGGATGCCGTGCAATGTGCCGTCGCGGTGCAGGCGGCTATAGCCACAGAGAATGCTGGCGACACCGCCGACGAGCCGATGCAGTTCCGCATCGGCCTGCATGTCGGCGATGTCATGGTCGACGGCGAGAACTTGCTCGGCGACGGGATCAACATCGCCGCCCGACTGGAAGCCCTTGCCGAACCGGGTGCGATCTGCATCTCGGCTGCGGCGCGCGATCACATCGGCAACAAGCTGCCTCTGTCGTTTGACGACCTCGGTGATCAGCAGGTCAAGAACATCGCCCAGGCGATCCGGGTGTATCGGGTTCAAGCGGGAAAGCCAGCGGCTCAGCCCGGCGCCGCGCTGCCGCTGCCCGACAAGCCGTCGATCGCCGTATTGCCGTTCCAGAACATGAGCGGCGACCCGGAGCAGGAATATTTCGCCGACGGCATGGTCGAGGAGATTATCACCGCGCTGTCACGCATCCACTGGTTGTTTGTCATCGCGCGCAATTCGAGCTTCACTTACAAGGGCCAAGCCATCGACGTGAAGCAGGTCAGCCGCGAACTGGGCGTACGTTATGTGCTCGAAGGCAGCGTACGCAAAGCCGGCCAGCGGGTGCGCATTACCGCCCAGCTGATCGATGCGCTCAGCGGGACACATCTATGGGCCGACCGCTTCGACGGCTCGCTTGAAGATGTGTTCGAGCTTCAGGACAAAATCGCCGTCGGCGTCGCTGGCGTGATCGAACCGGCATTGCAGGCGGCCGAGACGGCGCGCTCAGCCGATCGCCCGACGAACGATCTTACCGCTTACGATCTATACCTGCGCGCCTACGCGATGTTCTACTCCTCCGGAACGCAAATCCCGGAGGCCATCCGTCTGCTGGAGCAGGCGATCGAGCGCGATCCGCGTTACGGACCCGCGCTCGGCCTGGCTGCTCTCTGCTGCCTTCGCCTCGCGGGCGCCGGCTGGAGCGAAGATCCGGAGGCGGACAATCGGAAGGGCGCCGAATTCGCCCGGCGGGCGTTACAAGCAGCCGGTGACGATCCGGCTGTCCTTGCGAATTCGGCCGTCGTGCTCGCGGCGCTCGGCGAGGACATCGGCACCATGATGGTGCTGATCGATCGTGCGTTGGCGCTAAACCCGAGCTTTGCGCGCGGGTGGTTCTAGAGCGGGGGCATCAGGTTGATGGCTGGGCAACCGGACCTTGCGATCGAGCATGTCGAGGCCTCGCTTCGTCTTAGCCCCGTGCGCGCGTCGGCTTTCCCTTCTCTCTTATCGGCGCCGCGCATTTCGCCAGCCGGCGATACGACGAGGCGGTACCAAACCTCCTCCTCGCCATACAAGAGGAACCGAGCTTCCCAGCGGCATACCGGACCCTTGCCGCCTGCTATGCCCATATGGGGCGGCTCGAAGAGGCGCGAGACGTCGTCAGGCGCCTGCGCGCCATCA
>DATCQF010000455.1:0-7499 GCA_036569735.1 Allostellaceae bacterium
GCCGTAGACGTAGGTCTCGAACCGCTCGACGAGCCGCGGATCGTTGCGGTCGGCCTTGGCGAGCGGGGAAATGTCGCGCGGAAAGCCGGTCACGTGCACCGGCTGGATCAGCCCGTCCTCGACCCGCGCGGCAAAAACCGCTTCGAGCGCCTGGCCCCAGTTCTCGTTGCCGGCGAGCGCGCAGCCGAGATGCTGGGCGGCGGCGCGCCCGCTCGCCGCATCGTCGAGCCTTAAAAAATCGACCCCGGTCGCTTCGAGCACCAGTTCGGCCATCGTGCGGCGCGGCCAGGGCGGGGTGAGGTCGATCGCGGTGCCGCCATACTGGATGCGCAAGCCCCCCGCCACCGCCTCGGCGACATGCGCGACGATCGCTTCGGTCAGGTCCATCATCCCGGTGTAGTCGGCGTAGGCCTCATAGAGCTCGAGCGAGGTGAATTCGGGGTTGTGGCGTGGCGAGAGGCCTTCGTTGCGGAAGCAGCGGTTGATCTCGAACACCTTGTCGCTGAGCCCGCCGACCACCAGCCGCTTCAGATGCAATTCGGGCGCGATGCGCAGATAGAGATCGATGTCGAGCGCGTTGTGATGGGTGACGAAGGGCTTGGCCGCCGCCCCGCCCGGGATCGTGTGCAGCATCGGGGTCTCGACCTCGAGATAATCGCGGGCCAGGAGCCAGGCGCGCATCTCGGCAACGATGCGGCTGCGCCGGCGCAGCGTCTCGCGGCTCTGCGGGTTCATGATCAGGTCGAGGTAGCGCTGGCGGTAGCGCAGCTCGATATCGGCGAGGCCGTGGTACTTTTCCGGGAGCGGGCGCAGCGCCTTGGCGAGCATCGTCAGCGCCGCGGCATTGACCGTCAGCTCGCCGCGCGGGGTGCGGCGAACCCGGCCCTCGACCCCGATCAGATCACCGATATCGAAGAGGCGCAGCAGCGCCAGACCTTCGGGCGAGAGAACATCCTTGTGGCTGAAGACCTGGATCTTGCCCGAGGCGTCGTGCAGGTCGATGAACATGCCGCTGTTGCGCATCGCGCGGATCCGCCCCGCGATCCGCACGCTGTCGTTGGTCTCGGTGCCGGCCGGCAGCCCGGCATGGCGCAGGTCGAGTTCCGCGGCCTGAGCGGTGCGCGAAAAGTTGACCGGATAGGGATCCACTCCCATGCCGCGCAGCGTTTCGAGCTTGTCCAGGCGGACGCGCCGGAACGGGTCTTCGCCCTCATTCCCCTTCTTGCCCGGGGCATTGGCCGTATCGTCGGCGCTCATCACCTGCATGCTCCACTAAATAACCGTCATGATATGGGCGCCCGCCAACCGGCGAAAGCACGGTATCAATCCCCGGCCGCCGCCGCGCTCGCCGGGTGGCGCCCGAGATCGATCACCGCCTCGTGGAAGCGCTTCAGCGTACCATGATGGCCGACGCTGACGATGGTCGGCTGCCATTCGGCGTCGCGCAACAGCCGGTATAACGCCGCTTCCGCCGCCTCGTCGAGCGCCGAGGTCGCCTCGTCGAGGAAGACGATATCCGGGTGTACCAGGAGCACCCGGGCAAAACCGAGGCGCTGCTGCTCACCGCCCGACAGGCGCAGCGCCCAATTGCCCTCCTCATCGAGTTGACCCGCGAGATACGCGAGCCCGACCGCGTGCAGCGCCGCCTCCAGTTCGGCGCGGCGCGGCGGGTGATCGAGCCCGGGATAGGCGATCGCGTCGGCCAGCGTCCCCAATGGCAGATAGGGGCGTTGCGGCAGGAACAGCACGCGCCCGTCACCCAATCGGATACGGCCACTGCCGAACGGCCACAAACCCGCGATGGCGCGCAGCAGCGTGCTTTTGCCCGAGCCCGACGGTCCGGTGACCAGCACCGGGTTGCCCGGCCCGGCCGCCAGCGCGATAGCCTCGCGCAAGAGATCGCCGCCGGGCAGCCGGATGCCGAGCCGATCGATCTCGACGCCGGCGCCGCCGCGCTCGATGGCGATCGCCTGCGGGCCCTGCCGTTCCTCGGCGATCTCGTCGACCTTGGCGCGGAAACCGCGCAGCCGCTCGACCACCGATTGATATTCGGCGATCTCGACATAGCTGGTCACGATGAACGACAGGGCATCCTGCACCCGCCCAAAGGCCGAGGCGATCTGCATCAGGCCGCCCAGTTGGATCTCCTTGGCGAAATACCGGGGCGCCGCCACCAGAAATGGGAAGACCAGTGCCGCCTGCCCGTAGCCTTGGGTGAACCAGGTCAGCTTTTTGCGGCGCCGGATGATGTCCCACCAATTCGCCACGACATGGCTGAAGCGCCCCCGAAAAATCTCGAGTTCGCGGCTTTCCCCGCCATAGAAAGCGACGCTTTCGGCATACTCGCGCAGGTGCACGAGGCTGAAGCGGAAATCGGCCTCATAGCGCTGCTGGTCGTAGAGGAGCCCGACCAAGGGCGAGCCGATGCGCCGGGTCAGCCAGGTCCCGGCGACTGCATAAATGATCGCGGCGAACACCATGTAGCCGGGAATCTCGATATGGGTATCGCTCCACAGCGGTATGGCCAACGCGCCCGACAGCGTCCACAGGATGAACAGGAACGACAGGAGGGTCACGGCGGCATTCATCAGCCCGATCGAAAGGGTGAGGCTGATTGACGTGAAGTGATCGAGATCCTCGGCGATGCGCTGGTCCGGATTGTCGGTCGCCGATTGGTCGAGCTGCATGCGGTAATACGCCTGATCGCGCAGCCAGTCCTGGAGGAACCGCTCGGTCAGCCAGCGCCGCCAACGGATCTGCAGGATCTGTCGCAGGTAAAGTTCATAGACGTAGACGATGATCAGCGCCGTGGCGATCATCCCGAAGACGGCAAACTGCCACCAGAATTTCGGCCAGTCGTATTCCTGCAGGGCGTTGTAGAAATCGTTGTTCCAGGTGTTGAGGCGGACATTGAGCCAAACCGAAATCAGGCTGAGCGCGACGACGGCAGTGAGGAGAGCCCGCGCCGACCATTTCTCGTCGCCGGTCCAATACGGCCAGGCGAGGCCCCAGGCCGCTCGCAGGACACCCCGCTTGGACAACGCCATGACTCGATCTCCGTCCGTCTCGGGTTTCCCCGGGTCGTCGCGTTCATCCGGGCGCCCGACGCCGCGAATTCAGCCAATGCCGGGAGCCGCCCCAGGACCCGGCGGGGAGCGAACCGCGCCATGAGCGCCACCCAGCCCGCCCTTTCCAGTTCCCTGACACGCGGCATCTGCCGCGCGCTCGATCAGCTCGGCTATGCGAGCCTCGTCGAATTCCCGCTCGCCAACCGGCGTCGTGCCGACATCCTCGCACTCGGCAAGGCGGGCGACCTTTTGATCATCGAGATCAAGAGCTCGGTCGCCGATTTCCGCGCGGACCGCAAATGGGCGTTGTACCGGGAGTTCGCGGATCGGCTCTACTTCGCTGTCCCGAACGAGTTTCCGTCTGTCCTCATCCCCGAGGAATGTGGCCTCATAGTGGCGGATTCCTTTGGCGCGGCGGTGCTGCGCCACGGTTTCCTGACCCCGCTTGTCCCCGCCCGGCGCCGTGCGCTCACCCTGCGCTTCGCCCTCGCCGCGGCAAGCCGGCTGCGCCGCCACCTCGATCCGCCGACCGGGTGGATGGCCGATCTGTAACACCACCGCTCTCCAAACCCCGGCGACCCGTCATCCCTCGCGCTGCGGCAGGCGGCGGAGCAGCACGTAGAGGGCACCGCTGCCGCCGGCGCGCGGCTGGGCCGGCGCTATCGCCAGAATGTGGGGGCGCAACTCGGGCTCGCCGAGCCAGCGCGGCACGGCCTGCTTCAAGACGCCGCCGCTCATCCGGCCGTGGCCGGTGATGACGAGGACGCAGCGCCGGCCGGAACGCCGCGAGCCCCCGACAAAGCCCGACAGCGCGCGGTGCGCCTCGGCCTGGGTCAGCCCGTGCAGGTCGAGGTGCGCCTCGACCGGATAGCGCCCGCGCTTCAGCCGCTCGGCGGTAGCGCGATCGACCCCCGCGGAGCGGTCGAGCGGCGGGAGCGGCTGAGGCTTTGGCGGCGATTGTGATGAGCGGGGCGCCACCGGGGCGGCCGGCGCTCGGATTGGGACCGCGGGCGTCTCGCCCGCATTGCGGCCGGGACGGCCGCGGTCCGGATATCCGCTGCGGCCGGGCAGCGGCGCGACATCGCGCATCGCCCGGCGCCACAATCCGGCATCGTCAGCCGCGAGGCGGCGCATCTGGCGACAACTCGGGCTCGTCGACGAGTACGATATGGAGCCGGCGCGGCCCGTGCGCGCCCAATTGGATGCGCTGCTCGATATCGCCGGTGCGCGACGGGCCGGTGATCAGGTTGATGGTGCGCGGCCACCCTGGGCTCGGCGACCCCTCGGGCGCGTTTGCCGAGCGGGCGCGGACCAGGTCCCAGCCATCCTCGTAGCTCGCCACGACCTGCCCGGCGCGCAGCACGATGATGTGCGTATCCGGCAGGAAGTTCAGCGTCGTCGGGGTGTCGGCGCCCGACACCAGCATCAGGGTGCCGGTCTCGGCGATCGCGGCGAGGCACGGGGTCAGCGACACCGCATCGCCGGCCTCGGCCCGCCCGCGCCGGATCGCCAGCAGCGGCCTTTTATCCCACGGGACCCTATCGAGCGCGGGGTCGGGCGCCATGACAAGCTCGGCCGGCAGGTTCTCGGCGGCGAGATAGCGCGCCACCTCGGCCGGCACCTCACCGTCCGAGGCGATCCGCGCGACCGTGGTCTGCACCTCTTCGGCCATCGCGACGAAGAGGTCGATGCGGGCGGGCGCGTCGAGCGCGGCGGCGCGCGCCGGTATCAGGTTGCGGCGATGCGCGGCGACCCGTTCGGCGAGCGCCGCCGCCGTCTCCGCCGGCAACGACCCGCGCCGCAATCCCCGGCGGATGCCGGCGAGGATGTCGTCGCGGGCGCTCATCGTGGCGCCCCGTGGCGCTGCCGCTCGGCCCACATGCTGTGAAAGCTGCGCCCCTCCGGCGCCGGCAGGTCGCGCACCCGGGTCCACCCGGCGGCGAACGGCAGGCTGCGGAACCGGCCGCGTTCCCGTCCCGCCCAGCCGAGCGCCCGGCCGGTGATCTCGGCGAATGCATGGTAGAGCGCCGGGCGCGTTGCCAGCCAGGCCCAGAGGCGCAATCCCGAGCGGTAGACCGCCGGGCTCAGCTGTTGCGCGAATTCGCGCTCGCGCCAATGCCGCATCATCCGCGGTAGGGGGATCTTGACCGGGCAGACGCTTTCGCAGCGCCCGCAGAAGGTCGAGGCGTTCGGCAGGTGCCCGGCTTCCCCGAGGCCGACCAGCGCCGGGGTCAAGACCGCGCCCATCGGCCCGGGATAGACCCAGCCATAGGCATGCCCGCCGACCGCGACATAGACCGGGCAATGGTTGAGGCACGCCGCACAACGCAGGCAGCGCAGCATGTCGTGGAACTCGCCGCCGAGGAGATCGCTACGCCCGTTGTCGAGCAGCACGACGTGGTATTGCTCGGGGCCGTCCAGGTCGCCCGGCCGCCGCGGTCCGGTCGAGATCGTCGTGTAGGACGAGAATTCCTGCCCCGTCGCCGAGCGCGCCAGGAGGCGCAGGAGGGTCGCCGTGTCCTCCAGCGTCGGCACGATTTTTTCGAGGCTGGCGACGACGATGTGGACCCGCGGCAAGGTCTGGGTCAAATCGCCGTTGCCCTCGTTGGTGACGATGATGCTGGAGCCGGTCTCGGCGACCAGGAAATTGGCCCCGGTGATCCCGACATCGGCGGCGAGAAATTGCGGGCGCAGAACCGTGCGGGCCTCTTCGCACAGGGTGCGGACCTCGTCGAGGGGGCGGTCGGGATCAAGCCCGGTGTGCGCCGCGCGAAAGGCGTCGGCGACCTGCTCCTTCATCAGATGGATCGCCGGCGCGATGATGTGGCTCGGCGGCTCGTGGCGCAGCTGGATGATGTATTCGCCGAGATCGGTCTCAATCGGGGTGATCCCGTTTGCTTCGAGGTGGTCGTTGAGCGCGATCTCCTCGGCCACCATTGATTTTCCTTTGGTGACGATCTTGGCTCCGACCGCGCGGCAGATGTCCAGCACCGCTGCACGCGCCTCCTCAGCCGTGCGCGCCCAGTGCACCCGGCCGCCGGAAGCGGTGACGTTGCGCTCGTAGAGCTCGAGATAGAAATCGAGATGCGCGAGCGTGTGGTCCTTGATCGCACGGCCCAGCTCGCGCAATTCCTCGAATTCGGGCAGCCGCTCGATGGCCTGCTGGCGGCGCAGCGGAAACCCGGTGCGCGCGAGGCCGAGCGCGCGCTGCAACACCGGGTCGGCAAGCCCGGCGCGGGCATTGGCGGGAAAGCTGTGGCTGGTCGGTTCCATGATTTTTACGACCGGGGGGCGCCGATCGCCGGGGTGTCGGTCATCCCGGCCAGCACCTCGGCGATGTGCCGCGCCTCGACGTGGATGCCGAGCCGCGACAGCTTGCCGGCGATATTGAGGAGGCATCCGAGATCGCCGGCGAGCAATGCATCGGCGCCGGTCGCGGCGATCTCGGCCGCCTTGTCGCTGACCATCTTGTCGGAAATCTCGGGGTATTTGACGCAGAACGTGCCGCCGAAGCCGCAGCACACCTCCGCCCCGGGCAATTCGGTGAGGCGCAGCCCCCCGACTGAGGCGAGGAGAGCACGCGGCTGCGCCTTGACCCCGAGCTCGCGCAGCCCGGAACAGCCGTCATGATAGGTCGCGCTGCGCTCCCAGCGCGCCGCCACCCCGGTCATGCCGCGGATATCGACGAGGAAGGCGACCAGCTCATGGGTCCGCGCCGCCAGCTCCTCGGCCGCACCCCGCATCGCCGGCTCGTCGGCAAACAGCTCGGGGTAATGGACATGCACCATGCCGGCGCAGGACCCCGACGGCGCGATCACGTAATCATACCCGGCAAAGGCCGCGATGACCTGCCGGGCGATCCTCTTGGCATCCTCCCGGTCGCCCGAATTATAGGCCGGCTGGCCGCAGCAGGTCTGGGCGCGCGGCACCTCGACCGTGCAGCCGGCCGCCTCCAGCAAGGCGACCGCGGCAAAGCCGACGCTCGGCCGAAACAGATCGACCAGACAGGTCACCAACAGCGCGACGCGCGCCGGCTCGGCCATTTCGACAACCTCTCGACAAGATTCCGCCAACATAGGGAGGAGAGCGTTGCCGAATCAATCCACCGGGTTCAATTCGCCGGGGCCGCCGTGCCGATCCTTGCCGCTACCGGACGCGGCAGCAGCAGGTAATAGCGCCCGCTGGCGTTCATCGCGCCAGCGCCCGCGGCGGCGGCATCGCCATGGCCCCAGAACAGATCTCCGCGCACCGGCCCCTTGATCGCGCCGCCGGCATCCTGCGCGACGACGAGCCGGCGAATGACCTCGGGCGCAAAGCGTTGCTGCACCTCGAGCCAGACCGGCAGGCCAAGCGCGATGAAGGCGCGATCGACGGCAAGGCTGCGCCCGGCGGTCAACGCCACGCGCTGGGCGCCCTGCGGCCCGTCGCCGG
>DATCQF010000456.1:0-1553 GCA_036569735.1 Allostellaceae bacterium
TTCCACGCCGGCGACGGCAATCTGCATCCGCTGATCCTCTACGACGTCAACCAGCCGGGCGACATCGAGCGGGCCGAGGCGTTCGGCGCCGACATTCTGAAGCTCTGCGTCGCGGTCGGCGGCGTTTTGACCGGCGAGCACGGGGTCGGGGTCGAGAAGCGCGACCTGATGGGGGAGATGTTCGACGAGACCGACCTCGCCCACCAGGAGCGCCTCAAATGCGCCTTCGACCCCGACGGGCTCCTCAACCCCGGCAAGGTGTTCCCGCAGCTCCATCGCTGCGCCGAAATGGGCCGGCTCCACGTCCACGCCGGCCGCCTGCCGTTCCCCGATCTGCCGCGGTTCTGACCCGCCCGACATCGTCATTGCGAGGAGCGCCAGCGACGCGGCAATCCCGACCCGGGCGAGGACGGTCGGCGCGAGATTGCGTCGCTGCGCTCGCAATGACACGCTGCGAGGCATGACTCGCTTCGTCCCCGCCAACCTCGACGAACTGCGCGATGCGGTGGCCGGTGCGCTCGCGGCGCAGGAGCCGGTCGAGCTGATCGGCGGCGGGTCGAAGCGGGGCTTCGGCCGGCCGTTGCAAACGCCGCATGTGGTCGATCTGTCGCGCCTCTCGGGGATCAGGGAGTACGCGCCGAGCGAATTGGTGCTGACCGCCGGCGCCGCGACCCCGCTCGGGGAAATCGAGCGCGCGCTCGATGAAGCGGAGCAGATGCTGGCGTTCGAGCCGCCCGACTGGCGCGGCCTTTTCGGCACGGAAGACACTTCCCCGACCCTCGGCGGAATCCTCGCGTGCAATCTGTCAGGGCCGCGGCGCATCAAGGCCGGCGCCGCGCGCGACCATTTTCTCGGCTTCCGCGCGGTCAGCGGGCGCGGCGAAATCTTCAAGGCCGGCGGCAAGGTGGTGAAGAACGTCACCGGCTACGATCTGTGCAAATTGCTGGCGGGCTCCTACGGCACCCTCGCCGCGCTCGAAGAGGTCACCGTCAAGCTGCTCCCGCGGCCCGAAACCGAAGCGACGATAATGCTGGCTGGCATCGCGCCTGAGTTGGCGCCGCGGGTGATGGCGGCTGCGCTCGGCTCGCCGCACGAGGTCTCGGGGGCGGCGTATTTCCCAACCGGCTACGCAAATGTTTCGCCTCGCAGCGTGGTGCTCCGGGTCGAGGGGCCGGCTCCATCGGTAGCGTTCCGTCGGGAAGCGCTGCGCGACGCGCTTGCCGCCGGCGTCTGCGACATCATCAGCGATCGCGAGTCCTCGGCAGCGCTGTGGGGGGCGATTGGCGACGTATCGCCGTTGGCTCACCTCAAAGATCGGGCGGTGTGGCGCGTCTCGGTCGCGCCGGCGCGCGGCGCCGCGGTGGCCGAGGCGATCGGGCGAGCGCTCGACGCGGCGTGGTTCCTCGACTGGGGCGGCGGTCTCGTTTGGGCGGCGGTCGCGGAAGACGGCGATGCCGGCGCCGCGGCGATCCGCCGGGCGATCCGCGGGCCCGACGGCAGTGCCACCGGCCATGCCACCCTGGTCCGGGCCTCGCCCGCATTGCGCCTGTCTC
>DATCQF010000457.1:0-4935 GCA_036569735.1 Allostellaceae bacterium
TTCCTCTTCCTGGCCGAGGAAACCAAGGGCCGCTCGATCGAGGAGATCGGCAGCGCACTCGACGCCCAGGCCGACGCGCCGGCAGGCGTCCGGGCGCCGGCGGTCTGACTTTTTGCCCTCTCCGCCCTTTAGGGGGGAGAGGGAGGGGCCAACGCCGCAGGCGTGGGAGGGTGAGGTGGGCGTCGTCGGCAACCGCTCTGGAATCCCCCACCTCACCCCCAGGGCAATCGCATTTGGCCTGCTCACTCCCTCCCCCTTGATGGGGGAGGGCTTTCAAATGCGATTGCCCTGACCTCACCCCGACCCTCTCCGCCCTTTAGGGTGGAGAGGGAGTGCTTTTGGGCTACTTCACCAACAGCTTGACGATCGCGTCGAAATGCTGGTCGGCGAGCTCTCTGAGCTCGTCGTCGGTGCGGTCCTGCACCGGGTGCGGGACGAACACCAGGGCGGGGTCGGTGCCCAATGATTTCGCCTGCGCCTGCGCGCCTGCGATGAATTCGGTCGTCGCCACGCCGACCGTCGGGATGCCACGCGCCTCGAGTTCCGCCATGTCATGCGTACAGCACGATATGCAGGACCCTCAGTCGGCAAGCCCCTCGATGACCAAATTGACCTCGGTCGCGATCTGCTGCTGCAGCGGCAGGGGCGCCGTGCGGGCGTTGGTCGGCTTCATGTAGCGCTTGACCGCGATGCCGCGTTCGCCGAGCCGCTCTTCCAAACGGTCGAGGAACACATCGCCCCGCGCCTTGGCGATGTCGAGGAGCCCGATCGTCAGCCCGTCAAGGCTGTCCGGCCTGGCCAGCCGCGCCCGCAGCGTCGGACTTCGCTCCGACGTGGGATCGAGAAGCACTGTCATTTCACCCTCCCTTGCTGTTGGTCCCGTGTTTGGTCACGCCCTAAATATAAATCCGCATTAAATACGAACCTGCATTCCCGGCGAAAGCCGGGATCCACTTGTCCACTGATCCGTCGCCGGATGGGTGGGTCCCGGCTTTCGCCGGGAATGCGTCCCTTTTTGGCAGCGCTCTAATTTTTGACCTCGCGTGTCACGGGAATGCTGCCGCGGGCGCCCGAGGACCAGCCGCCGATTATGCCGGAGAACATCCCGGCGCCGCCGCCGGCCCGGACGATCATCAGGCCGCCCGGGCGGAACTTGTTGACGGTCTTGCCGGCGAGCGACGCGGGGCCCCCTTCGGCGATGCCGCGGGCTCCGGCGACCAGTTCCTCGCCGGGGATCTCGCACAGCCGGTATAATTCCTCGTAGAGCCGCGCCTTTGACCAGCCGGCCTCGCGAAAAGTGCGCTCGTGCTCGGGACAGACGACGAGGATGGCGTCGCAGGCCGGCGCGATCTTGACGCTTTGGATCGCCTTCAGGGATTCGGCCATGCTGCGCGAGAGGCTTTCGGGGTCGCGCGATTTCTGGTCGATGACGCCCTGCAGCCCGAACCCGGCGAACACCGTCACCGCCGACACCCCGGGCCCGAGCCCGCGCTCGACCGAGAGCGGCTCCCAGCACGAGCCCTCCTCGTCCTCGGCAAAGCAATAGCTGAGCTTGCCCGGGTTGCCGAGCGTCGCGCGGTCGACCTCTTGGGGCCTCCCCTCGCCGATGTTGCGGATCACCAGCTGCAAGGCGCGGCCGATCGAGCTGTTGGCGCGGTTGCCCTGCCCGAGCGCATTCCCCTTCGCGTTCATCCCGATCCGCCGGCGCACCGCGCCGTTGACGATGACCACCGGCCCGGCGAACTGCGTCGTCGCCAGGACCCCGTGCATCGCGAAACTCTCGTCGAGCACCGCCTCGACCGCGGCCAGCACGACCGGCAGGTATTCGGGCTTGCACCCGGCCATCACCGCGTTGATCGCGATCTTCTCGACCGTTGCCGCGGCGAGCGCCGGCGGCACCAGCCCGATGACCTCCTGCGGGTCGCGGCTGGTGCCGTCGAGCATGCGCAGGACGCGTTCCTCGGTCGGCGCCACCAGGGGCAGCCCGTCCGACCAGCCGCGCGCGAACATCGCCTCCTGCTCGTCCTCGTCGCTGCCCAATTCGATGCGGCGCGATTTGAGCCCGGTCTCGTTGAAGCGCACCTTCAAGCGCTCGAGAACCCCCGGTTCGATGTTTTTCGCACCGCAGCCCGGTTGCGATTCCGGCAGGTCGTGACCCAGATCGCTGACCCCGGTCAGGCGCTCCCACTCGCCGCGGTCCCAGCCATAGGTGCGCGCGACCTCGCGGCCGTTTTCGAGGCGGATCAACGTGGGCACGATTTCGATCTTCAACCGGTGCGAGACATCGAGCCCGAGGTCGCCCTGGCGGCCCGGCACGGTGTCGGGAAAAGTCGGGTCGTCCTGGCTGTAGACGGTGATGCCGGCGCGGCGCGCCAGTTCGCCCAGGACCGGCGCGGTCAAGACGCAGGTCGGGCAGTCGCGCTTGACGATTGCAACCAGACCGTCTGCCGGCAGAGTGCTCATCGCGATCCCCCGCTCACGTTTTGCCGCAGCATGAACCCGAGCCGCGCGGCCGGCAAGGGCCACTCCCGGATTATCACGGCGCCCCGAGCCGACCGAACAGTTGCAGCAAACGCGCCTCCGCCCCGTCGGCCAGGAGATCGCGTTCCATGCGGCGCTCGTCGGCGAAAAAATCAACCGACAGGCGCCGGTCGGTCAAGAGCTGCGCCAGGATGCCGTCCGCCCCCTTCTCGTCGAACACGCTCTCGGCATAGACCACCCGGTGCCCGTCCTCGGCGGCACCGAGCAGGTTGACGAAGTAGGTGTAGGCCAGATTCCCCGGCCGCGAGGTCTTGGCGCCGAGCACGACGACAAAGGTTCGCTCGCGCTCGTTCTGGCTGAGCCCCGACCACCACGGCCGGATGTCGCGGTCGATCGCATCGAGCCGGGCCCGCGCCGCATCGGCGGCATCGGCCAAGAGCGCCGGTGCGAGCGCTCGCATGTCGCGCTGCAATTGCGCCTGGCTCGGCACTCCCTGCGCCAGATAAGCATCGATCAAGCCGAGGCAGGTGCGCAGCGTGCGTTCGCCGCGGCCGGCCGCTTCTTCCGGCAATCCGGCCCCCGGAATCGCGTTCAGCGCCGCCGCGACGCGTGGGCGAAAATCGGTCAGCTGCTTGCGCCATGCCGCCTCAGGGTCCAGGCCCTCGACCGCCGGATCGACGGCCGCCCACAGGCTGCGCGGCACGTGGTCGATGGTCTTCAGGAGGGCATAGGCAGCCGGGATCTCGCCGACCCGCTGCTCGGCGCCGTGCCGCCTGATCAGGACCGAGCTGAAGCCGGCGATGACGACCGGGTCCGCTCTCCCAAGAAAGCGCTGCTTCGTGTCCCGGTAGATCGCGATGGCCGCATCGTTGAGCTGGCGAAAAATCAGGGTCGCCGATGCCGCGTCGTCGGCGGCGGCCGGCCCGGCCATCGCAGGGCTGGCAATCGCGACCAGCAGCAGACAAACGGCCGTCTTGCAGATTTCAGGCGTTCTCATGTGCTTCGGTTCCTCGCGGCGTCACGCCGGAACATGACAAAGAACCGGCCCCTCGCCAACAACCGATCCCTTGCGCGAGGGCCCGCTCCGGCTCACGCTGGCACAAAGAAAGACGCCAGCAACCAGCGGAGACCAGACCATGCGGCTCGGGATTCATTTGCCCCATATCGGACAGAAGGCGGGCCCCGGCGCGATCCGCGATGCCGCTGTGCAGGCCGAGGCGCTGGGTTTTGCCGATGTCTGGGTCAGCGAGCACATCATCGTGCCGAAAGACCGGGCCTACCCGCCCTCGGCGATCTTCTGGGACCCGGTGCTGACCCTGACGTGGGCCGCCGCCTATACCAGCCGGGTCGGGCTCGGCACCAGCGTCCTCGTGCTGCCGATGCGCCACCCGCTGCCATTGGCCAAGGAGCTGGCGACGTTGCAGAACCTGTCGGACGGGCGGCTCATCCTTGGCGCCGGGGTCGGCTGGCTCGAAGCCGAGTTCGACGCATTGGGGGTGCCGTACCGCGAGCGCGGGCGGCGCATGGACGAAGGCATCCTTATGATGCGCGCGGTGTGGAGCGACGATCCGGTCAGTTTCCCGTCGCGGACCATCCCGGCGGTGATCGACGACATGCGCATGCTGCCGAAGCCGGAAAAGCCGATCCCCATCTGGATCGGCGGCACCTCGGAGCCGGCGCTGAAGCGCGCCCTTGGGCTCGACGGCTGGCACGGCTCGCGCGCGTCCCCCGAGCAGGCCGCGCCGATCGTCGCCCGGCTGCGCGCCGCGCGCCCCGACCCCGGCTTTGCGGTGTCGCTGCGCCATGGCTGGAACGGCCGCGACCCCGGCGAACTGCGCGCCCGGCTCGAGGGCTACGCCGCGGTCGGGGTCGAGCACGTCCTCGTCGAGCCGGCCGAGCGCGAACTCGCCGACTGGCTCGCCGCCGTCGAGCGCATAGCCCGCGCCGGCGAGGGGATGCTGGCGTGAAACTCTCGACCACGATCAAATTTGCGCCCGCGTACGCCGGGATCGAGATGGACCTGGTATTGGAGGCTGAGCGCCTCGGCTTCGATGCGGTGTGGGCCGGCGAGGCCTATGGCACCGACGCGATCAGCCCGGTCGCCTGGGTCCTGGCGCACACCACCCGGATCAAGGCCGGCACCAGCATCATGCAGATCCCGGCGCGCACGCCAGCGATGGCGGCGATGACCGCGATGACCCTGCAGGCTCTCTCCGGCAACCGTTTCCTCTGCGGCATCGGCCCGTCGGGGCCGCAGGTCGTCGAGGGCTGGCACGGCGTGCCCTTCGGCAAACCCCTGGCGCGCACCCGCGAATATGTCAGGATCATCCGCCAGATCCTCGCCCGCGAAGGCCCGCTCGAACACCACGGCGAGCATTACGACATCCCCTATTCGGGGCCGGGCTCTACCGGGCTCGCGAAGCCCTTGCGCAGCATCATCCACGGCGACCCGAG
>DATCQF010000458.1:0-5089 GCA_036569735.1 Allostellaceae bacterium
GCCCACCTCCCCCTCCCAGCGCTGCGCGCCGGGCCCCTCCCTCTCCCCCACGGGCGGAGAGGGGAAGAAAACGGCCTGACCCGATCAGCGCGGAACGGGGGCCGGCGCGGTGGCGAAGGCGCGCTGTGCGTCCGTTTGGGCGAGCTGGATGTACTGTCCGAGCAACTCGTCATACTGGAGGACCGCGCCGCCGGCCTGAACCCGGTAGTGCTGGATGCCCCGGACCGGCGGGGTCGGTGGGAACCCCGGCTCGGCGACATAGATGCCGCTGACCTCCGGGCTGCGCAAATGCAGCACCATCGCCCGGTCATAGGCGCTGTCCCACGGGCTGGGGATCGGCGGGTCGTAAATGACCCGCGGTCCGAGCGCGACCGGGGTGGGCCACCCGCGCCGCCAATGACGAGCGTAATGACGCACGTAACGGTGTGCCCGCCAGGCGTGGTGACGCTGAACTCGCGGGCAATTGCAACCGGGCGTCGCCGGCTGGGCCACCGCAGCGGCGGCGGCTGGCGGGCCATCGGCACGGCTTGTTGCCGGCACCGCGCAGGCAATCAGGACCGCGATACCAATCACGCTGAACGGTCGCATCGCCTTCTCCTCTTAACTCCAGGTTCTGAACACCAGAACAACGTACAGGCGTTAAAAATCCATTGTACCCGAATCACGTCGCGTTATGGCCGCTGATTGGATCGGGCAGATCCCTATTCCGCGAATTTATACCCGGCTGCAGGCGCCGCCGCCGAGGACGCAGAATTTGGCGCAATGCGGGTGGTTGAGCGCGACCCGCCCGAGCGCCCCCGCGAGGGAGGGGCCGAGATCGAAGCGCGGATCGTAGGGTAGGAGGGTGCAGGCGATGACGCTCGGCCGCGCCCTGCCCTTGAACCTGACCACCATGCGCGAGCCGGCGCACATCACGCTGTCGGGCGATTTGCCGAGGAGGCCCCAGCATGCCTCGGTGATCTCGGGCACGTCGGCCGCTTCGTCCATCTCGGGAAACACGGTCAGCGCCACGGGATCGTCGGCGTCGACGCCCAAGTCGAGTTCGTCGAACAAGGCCGCAAAACCGCGCCGGATTTCGGCCTCGGTCTCGCCCGACAGCCGGCGGCTCGCCACCGACACGACAAAACCGTGGGCGGCGAGCCACAAGAGCCCGTCGATCGTCGGTTGCCAGCTGCGCCGGCCGCGCTCCTCCTCGTGAACGCCGCGGCCGTAATGGTCGAGCGAGACGCGGATCTGGAGGCGCTCGCCATGGCGTTGGCGCAGCAGGAGAAGCGCCGGCTTCATCTTGTGCATCGGCTTCATCGCGTTGGTCAGCACCAGGGCGCGGAAGCCGCGCGCCAGCGCCAATTCAAGCATCGCCGGCAGCTCGGGGTTCATGAACGGCTCGCCGCCGGTGAAGCCGATCAATTTCGTGCCGAGCCGCAGAGTTTCGATCTCATCCAGGTATCGGGCGACCTCGGCGGCGCTCAGGTAAACCAGGCGGTCGTTGCGCGGCGACGATTCGATGTAGCAGTGCCGGCAGGTCAGGTTGCACAGTGTTCCGGTATTGAACCACAGCGTATCGAGCGACTTGAGCGCGACCTGAGCCCGCCGCTCGCCCGTGGCGGTGACCAACGGATCGCGGAACTTGCGCGGATCGAGTCGCGTGGGCGTCGCCGCCAGCGCCTCGGCCATGGCCGCTCTCCCGGTAAGAAACCAAGCCGAGCATATACAAGATGGACGGAAGTGTTGCGCCGCATCACTCAGATGTGAGGCGTCGTCCTCGCGGTGCCGAACCGCGCGGCCGGTCAGCCGGCGCCGATCAAGAAACGCCAGCGCGGCACCACCGGCATTGCGCCACCCGACCACTTCCTCGAACAAGATTGCAGGATTTTCAAACAATGTTCCAGGCGTTGCGACGAACGACCGTTACATTCACGCCTTAACGTGATTTTAGCACCGCCGCAGCTTGCGGGGGGCTACATGCGTGGTTACTCTTGATGATTGCCGGGGAGCTTTTGTTGGGTGAAATGGAGCACATTGTTCCACGCCACATTCGGTTGACCTCGCATCCGGGAAATGCCGGTGAGGGGGGAGTCCCGCTGCGCTGGGGGGCGGCGAGCGCGGCGTTGCGCGGCCCGGTCGTCGCCAGCCCGGGGGCGCCCCGCCAGCGCAACGCGATCGGCTCCCACAGCGGCTCCTATGCGATCTACCGCGCGCTCGCGGTGGCGACCGGCGCCCTCGCACAGGATCACCGGCCCGACCTGACCGACACCGCGCCGGCGGCATCGATCGGGCCATGGCCGCAATGGGCCGACCCGCAGAAGATCGTCTCGCTCGATCCCTACGGGCATCTGGTCGGCGAGGTGTTCGCCGAAGAGATCCGCGCCGGCATCGATGCCCGGCCGACGATCGCGGTCACCACGGCGCGCATCAACCTGCCCGAAATCCGCCTGCGCATCGCTTCCGGCGACATCATCCCCGACGGAAGGGTCGTGCTGGATACCGGCGAAATTCGGGTGACCAAGGCGGCGATCGACCCGGTATGGCACCTCCCCGGGATCGCCACCCGGTTTGGCGTCGCCGAACCCGAGCTGCGGCGCACCCTGTTCGAGGAAACCGGCGGGATGTTCCCGGAGTTGATCACCCGGCCCGATCTCGCGGTCTTCCTGCCACCGATCGGCGGCACCACGGTCTACCTGTTTGGCGACGTCGCGCGGATCGGCAGACCGGAGACCGTGATCGCCTGCCGCGTCCACGACGAGTGCAACGGCTCGGACGTGTTCGGCTCCGACATCTGCACCTGCCGCCCCTACCTCGCGCACGGGGTCGAGGTGTGCGCCGTAACCGCGCAAGAGGGCGGGGTCGGCATGGTGGTCTACAACCGGAAGGAGGGGCGCGCCTTGGGCGAGGTGACCAAGTTCCTCGTCTACAACGCGCGCAAGCGGCAGGAGGGCGGCGACCGCGCCGAGACCTATTTCCACCGCACCGAATGCATCGCCGGGGTGCAGGACATGCGCTTCCAGGAACTGATGCCGGACGTGTTTCATTGGCTCGGCGTGAGGCGCATCGATCGCTGGGTGTCGATGTCGAACGTCAAGCACAAGGCGGCCCGCGCCCAGGGGATCGAGGTGGTCGAGCAACTCGCGATGCCCGAGGGGCTGGTGCCGCTCGACGCACAGGTCGAGATGACGGCGAAAAAGGCGGCCGGGTATTTCGCCCCGGCCGGCGCGCCGAGCCGCGCCCGGCTGCGCCGCACCAAAGGCCGCAAGCTGGATGCATAAGGTATCGCTCCTCTCCCGCACCGCGGGAGAGGGTGGCGGCGGGTGTCAGTCCGCGGCCGGGGGAGGGTGTGCGATGACAGGGTTCGGCGGCAAATCGACCCTCGCCCACCGATCGCTTCGCGACCGGTCCCCCCTCTCCCGCGATGCGGGAGAGGGAACAGCCGATTATCTCCTCACTGCGGCGGCGGTGCGCGAGCGCTGCACGCTCGTCTTCGCGGCGGCCGAGCGCGGCGAGACCCGGCATTTCCGGCTGGTTCCCGAGCGGCTCGACGACGCGGTCGAGCGCGTCGTCGCCGTGACCCGCCGGCGCTACCCCGATCTCGCGGTGCCGCTGCACAGCCGCTGGCGCCATTTTTCCACAGGCGGCAGCGAGCGGGCAGGGCTGATCGCGCCGGGTGCCGGCCGGGCGGAGGCTGCGCGGGCGCGGCTCGATCTGGGGGTCGTGTCGGTGCTGCTCGATGCCGGCGCGGGCCCGCGCTGGGTTTATCGCGAAGCCGAAACGGGGCTCGTACTGGCGCGCTCCGAGGGGCTGGCGGTCGCCGCCTTACGGGCGATGCAGGCCGGGTTGTTCTCGGGCGACCCGAGCCGGCCGTGGCGCGCCGATGCCGCGGCGCTGGCGGCGATTTCAGCCGAGCGCCTAGGCCGCGCATTCCAGCACGGCCCGGACAATCCCTTGACCGGGTTGGAGGGGAGGGCGCTCCTGCTGCGCCGGCTGGGCGAGGTTTTGACCGCCCGCCCGGAAATCTTCGGGTCTCCGGCGCGCGCGGGAAACCTCCATGATTTCTGGCTGCCGCGCCGCGCCGGCCTGCCGGCCGCGGACCTGCTGCACCTCGTGCTGCGCGTCCTCGGACCGATCTGGCCGGGGCGCCTCACCGCGGGCGGCGTGCCGCTCGGCGATTGCGGCCGGCACGGCGCAATTCCCGGCGACGGCCCGGGAGGCGATATCGTGCCGTTTCATAAGCTCAGCCAGTGGCTGGTCTATTCCTTGATCGAGCCCTTGGAGGATGCCGGTTTCTCGATCACCGGCATCGACGCCCTGACCGGCCTCGCCGAATATAGGAACGGCGGGCTGTTTCTCGATTGCGGTGCGCTCGCCCCGCGCGACGATGACCTGCTGCGCCGCCCGCTCGACCCGTTCGAGGAAGCCGTCATCGAATGGCGGGCGCTCACCGTCGCGCTGCTCGACCGCCTGGCCGAGCGGGTGCGGCACCGGCTTGGTCTTGACGCCGCCCTATTCCCGCTCGCCAAGGTGCTCGAAGGCGGCAGCTGGGCCGCCGGGCGCGAGATCGCCGGCGAAATCCGGCCGGGCGGCGGACCGCCGCTCACGATCGCCAGCGATGGGACTCTCTTTTGAGTTTGAGGAAAGGCGCGCCATGCCCAAAATCGTGACGCTCGTCGATCACCCGCTGGTGCGGCACAAGCTGTCCCTGATGCGCGCCGCGGACACCAGCACATCGAAATTCCGGCAATTGATGCGCGAGATCAGCCTGTTGCTCGGTTACGAGGCGACCCGCGACCTGGCGCTCGAGGAGACCCTTATCGAGACGCCGCTCGAACGCGCCCCAATGCCGGTGCTGGCCGGCAAGAAGCTGTGTCTCGTGTCGATCCTGCGCGCCGGCAACGGCATTCTCGACGGCATGCTCGACCTCGTGCCGGCGGCCCGGGTCGGCCATATCGGGATCTACCGTCAGCCGACCACCCTGCAGGCCATCGAATATTACCTGAAGCTGCCCGACGACTTGTCCGAGCGCGACGTCATACTGCTCGACCCGATGCTGGCGACCGGAAACTCCGCGGTGGCGGCGATTTCGCGGCTGGTCGAGGCG
>DATCQF010000459.1:0-12160 GCA_036569735.1 Allostellaceae bacterium
TGCGGGAACCATGGAACAGCGGGCTCGGCTCGATCGGCTTTATGGTGGTCAGCCCGCCGGGCGGCGGCCGCGCCGAAATCGTCGATTTCGGCCCGATTGCCCCGGCCGGGCTCGATCCCCTTTCCTACCCCCTGACCGGCGAGACGATCACCGAGCTCTTCACCTGGCCGCGCGTCGAGGGCGACCGCAACATGCACGGGCCCCTCAGCTTTGCGATACCGAGCGCGGTGCGCGGCTACGGTGCGGCGGTCGAGCGCTTCGGGCGCACGCCGTGGCGCGACCTGGTGGCGCCCGCGGTGGCGCTCGCCCGTCAGGGTCTGCCGGTCGACTGGTGGGTGACGCTGAAGAGCGCCGCCGCCGCCGAGGATCTGCGCCGCTATGACGAAAGCGCGCGGCTCTGGCTGCCCAACGGGTTGCCGCCGGTGTGCCCGCCGAACGGCGAGCCGCCCGCCCTCATCAACGCGCGTCTCGCCGACACGCTGGCCCGCCTGGCTGAATATGGGCCCGACGATTTCTACCAGGGCGAGATTGCCGAGGCGATCGCCGCCGATGTCCGGGCCGGCGGCGGCGTCTTGTCGGCCGCCGATCTCGCCCAATGCCGCGCGCGCATCGTGCCGTCCTTGGAAATTCCCTATCGCGGCTATTCGCTGCACGCGGCGCGTGGGCTGACCGCCGCCCCGACCCTCGCCGACGTACTCGACCGGCTCGCCGCCAAACGCTTCCCGCAGGCCCCCGACGCGGTCTATTTCGAGACGCTG
This sequence comes from Allostellaceae bacterium, assembly GCA_036569735.1. GTDB lineage: Bacteria > Pseudomonadota > Alphaproteobacteria > ATCC43930 > CGMCC-115725 > DATARH01. The sequence goes on from DATCQF010000459.1 coordinate 759, forward strand.
ATCGATGCCTTGCAGCAGGCCTATCACACAAGGTTCGAAGGGCTCGGCGACGTGAAGCCTGCCGGCGAGAGCTGTACGACGCACATCACCGCGATCGACGGCGAAGGCGGCATTGCCGCGTTGACCACGACGCTTCTGTCGAGCTTTGGCAGCCGCTATGTATTGCCGCAGACCGGCATCCTGATGAACAACGGGGTGATGTGGTTCGACCCGCGGCCCGGCCACCCCAATTCGCTGGCGCCGGGCAAGCGCGCGCTGACCAACATGTGCCCGCTGGTTGGCGCGCGCGACGGCCGGGCCCGCTTCGGGATCGGCGCATCGGGCGGGCGGCGCATCCTCGCCGCGGTGGTACAGATGGCCAGCTTCATCGTCGATTTCGCGATGACCCCGGAGGAGGCCGCGCATCATCCGCGCATCGACGTCAGCGGCGAGAGCGGCATCGCGATCGACCGGCGGCTCTCCGAGGCGATCCGCGACCGGCTGGCCTCGCGCCCCGGCGCCGCGCTGGTCGAGCACACCGCATGGCCGTCGAACTTTGCCTGCCCGAACCTCGTGCTGCGCGGCGAGGACGGCCTCAACTACGGCGTCACCGACGTCATGTCGCCGTGGTCGGCAGCAGTCGCCGAGCCCGGCAAGGAGGCTTGAAGCGCGGTGCTCAAGATCGAGATCGAGCGGGAGGATGATGGCCGCTGGATCGGTGAGGTCCCGGCATTACCCGGCGTTCTGACCTATGGTGCGACCGAGGCCGACGCGCGGAGCAAGACGACCACCCTCGCGCTTCGCGTCATCGCCGATCGCATCGAGAACGGCGAGCCGGCATAGCGGCGTTCGACCCCAGCCAGCCCCTCACCCCAACCCTCTCCCCGCAGGCGGGGCGAGGGAGCCGGAAGCGGCGCGGCTTATCGACCCTCGCCCCGCTTGCGGGGAGAGGGAGGGACCCGCGGCGAGGCCGTGGGAGGGTGAGGGGCTTGAGCCGGTATTCAGAATCACCGCCTTCGCGCATACTCCGGTCATGAACGACGTTTCCGAACACGTCCGGGCCAAGCCTGCCATCGTGCGGCCGCGCGATGCGGCCTCATTGATCGTGCTGCGCGGCGAGGGGCACGACCTCGAATTATTGGCCGGCCGGCGCCCGGGACATGTCCGCTTCATGCCGGGCGTCTGGGTGTTTCCCGGCGGGGCGATCGACCCCGACGACCGCAGGCCGTGGCGGATCGAGTCGGGCGCCGACAAGCTGCCGCCGCGCCTCGTGCCGAGCGCGCGCGCCGCCTTGCGGGAGACCTGGGAGGAGGTCGGGGTGCTGGTCGGCCGCCGCGACCCGGTAAACCGCCCTGCCCTTCCCGTCACGCCCCGGCTGACCCCAATCGAGGCGGCCTATGCGGAGCGCGGCATCACTGCTGCGTTCGATGCGTTGACCTATGTCGGGCGCGCGATCACCCCGACCCGGGTATTCCGGCGCTTCAACACGCGGTTCTTTCTCGCGCACGACAGCGCCGTCTTTGGCGACCCGGTTTCATCGGACGAACTCGAGGATGTCGGCTGGCATCCGATCGGCCGCCGCCCGCTCGACCCGTTCCGCGACGTGACCCAGTTCATGCTGGCGCGGGCGATGGCGCTGCGCGCCGGCACGGCCCCCTCTGACGCGCCGCTATTCTGCATGGCGCGCAACAAGCGCCGGGTCCTGGTATGCCGCGAGGCCGTGCTCGACCTCTAATACCAAGCTCCGACAGCATCCGCCGGAGGGGCTTGGTATCGGCCGCGACTGCGGCCGCGCGCCGGATGGCGCGAAACCAAGGCGGACGGATGTCCGCCGCCCGGCGTCTGAGGGACTCTGATGAAAGTCAGAAAAAGCCGGCCAGCAGGTTGATCGACAGCTCCAGCGCCACGGTATTGAACAGGAACGACAGGATGCCGTGGGCGAGAACCACGCGGCGCCAGCGTCGCGTCAGCACGCGCACGTCGGACACCTGGGCGGTCATCCCGACAACGAACGAAAAATAAAGGAAATCCCAGTAGTCCGGATCGTCGCGCTCCTCGGGAAAATCAAGCCCGGGCGGCCGATTTTCCGCCAGATCGTTGAAATAGTCGTGCGCGTAATGCACCGCGAAGACGGTGTGGGCGAAGAGCCACGACAGCACAACGGTGATGCCGGCCAAAATGGTCATGATGACCATCTCGATACCGCCTGCCGCCTTGGCTTCGCGCATGATTCCGAGGATCGCGAACATGGCGAAAAACGCGGCGCCGGCCATCAGTGCCAGAAACACCCAGCGTGCTTCGTCCTCGAGCGCGGCGCGCCGGCGCATCGACGCCGGGGTTGCGCGCATTGCCATGGCGATCACCAGGCCAACGAACAATGCGGCCGCGCAATCCCAGCCGATGACCGCGCGCAGGGCCGGTCTGACGCCGTGGGGGACCAACAGGACAACCGCGACCCCCAAGGCCGCCGCCGCAAAAAGCCGCGGCCGGGCGCGGAAACTGTGGCGCGCGCGCCGCCGCACCCGGGCTTTCGGTGGACCGGACACGCTCCCCCGCTCAGCCAAGGCTCAGCCGCGGGTCAGCCCGAGGCGCGGGATCTCGATCGCCGGGCAGCGGTCCATCACCACCTTCAGCCCGTGTGCCTCGGCGCGCGCGGCAGCCGCATCGTCGATGACGCCGAGCTGCAGCCATACCGCCCGGGCGCCGATTTGGATCGCTGCGTCGACGGCCTCTCCCGCGGCCTCGCTGCGGCGGAACACATCGACCATATCAATGGGCTCCGCGATCTCGCCGAGCGAGGCATAGCAGCGTTCGCCGAGGATCGTGGCGCCGGCGGCGAACGGGTTGACCGGGATCGTGCGATAGCCCTGGCGTTGCAGATAGCGCATCACGCCGTGGCTCGGCCGGTGCGGCCGGGGGCTCGCGCCAACCACCGCGATCGTGCGCACGCTCGTGAGGATGTCGCGCAGATAGGCGTCGGGATAGAAATCGTGTTTCATGGGGCCGAACTTTGCGCTCCTGCCAGGGGTCAGGGAAGTGGATCATCACCCTGTTTCGTCCTTTGGCATACCGCTTTGGAGAAATGCATGTCCCTCGAAACGCGCGCGCTGCATCCGACGCTGGCGGTGGAGGTCGTCGGCTTGCGCCTGTGGGAATCACCGCAGCCGGAGACGGTTGCCGCGTTGCGGGAATTGTGGTCGCACCGCGGCGTCCTGGTGTTCCGCCGGCAGGCCCTGGGCGAAGCCGAGCTGGCTGCGTTCTGTGCCCTGTTCGGGCCCTTGGAGCGCACCGTGCGCACCGATTGGGCATCGCCCGTCGTGCCCGAGATCGGGGTCATCTCCAACCTGAAGGACGCGCAGGGCAAGCCGATCGGCGGCCTCGGCGACGGCGAGATCGAGTGGCACTCCGATCAGTCCTACATGCTGCACCCGGCGACCGGCGCGGCGCTCTATGCCCTGGAGCTGCCGCCGACCGGCGGGACGACGTCGTGGCTCGACCTGCGTGCCGCCCATGCCGGCCTGCCGGAGGATTTGCGCGGCGCCATTGCCGGCCGCAGCGCGGTCTTCAGCTATGTGAAGCGGCTCGCCGGCTATCAGGGCAAGGACCAGGTGATCTCCGAGGAAGCCAGGCGCCAGACCCCGCCAGTTGCGCACACCCTCGTCCACACCCATCCCGCGACCGGCGAGACATCGCTCTATCTCGACCGGACGACGACGATCGGCATCGCCGGTATGGACGAAGCGGCGGGCGCTTCCCTCCTCGACGAGGTCTACGAGGCGGCGATCCGGCCGGAGCATACCTACACCCACCACTGGCAGGTCGGCGACCTCCTCCTGTGGGACAACGGCTTTACGATGCATCGCCGCGAGCCGTTCGATCCCACCGCGCGCCGCCTGATGAAGCGCACGACGATGATCCTCGATCCCGCGCACCACATCGTCCCCGACGGCGCCCCCGCCGAGGTCGCCGCGTAACTCCTAAAGCTGCATTCCCGGCGAAAGCCGGGATCCACTTTTCAACCCTCTCGGACGCGGATTGGTGGATCCCGGCTTTCGCCGGGAATGCAGTAGGGGAAATTACGCGGCCTTTGCGTTCGCGGCGGCGCGCAGGTCGAAGCCGGGGTCGGCGGCCTCGTCGGGGGTCACCTTGCGTCCGCCGGCGAGGATGCGCCGCGCATGGGCGTGGTCGGCCGGCCGGTTGATCGATTCGACGCCGAGCAGCACCCCGTTGCGATAGCAAAAGACCGAGAACTCGCCGCTCTCGATGGCGCCGCGCGGCACCGTCTGGTCGTGGCCGGTGGTCAGCCCGGCGATCTGCAGCCTGAGCGGGCCCTGCTCACTCCAGAACCACGGCAAGGCGGCGTAGGGATGCGGCTTCCCGATGATCCGGTCGGCGACGCAGCGCGCGTGGTCGGCCGCGTTCTGCACCGCTTCGAGGCGTGTCGGGCTGCCCCCGGAGTGTACGCACGGGAACGAGGCGCAATCCCCGATCGCCGAGATGCTGACATCGGCGGTGAGGAGTTCCTCATCGACAACGATGCCGTTCGCCACCGTGAGGCCCGCTTCCGCAGCCAATTCGCCGTTGGGCACGACGCCGATGCTGACGAGGACAATGTCGGCGGGCAGCTTGTCGCCGCCGGCAAGCTCGACATGGTCGACCCGGCCATTAGTGCCGCCGATCCGCGCGACCTGCGCGCCAAACCCGAAGGTGACCCCGGTGCGGCGATGCGCCTCGGCGAAGAAATGCGAGGTCGCGACCGAGGCGACGCGCCCCATCACCCGGTCGGTCAATTCGACGATATGCACGGGCTTGCCCCGGGCGTGCGCGACCGCGGCGAATTCAAGCCCGATAAACCCGGCGCCGATCACCACGATGTGCTCGGCCGCGGCGAGCCGCTCGCGCAGTTCGTCGGTCTCGGCGAGGCTGCGCAGATAACACACTCCGTCGAACTCGACGCCGGGGATCGGCGGCACCCGGTTGCGCGCCCCGGTGGCGACAACCAGGTGCCCGTAGCCGAGGCGCTCGCCGGATTGGAGACGCACGGTCTTCGCGGCACGATCGATCGCGCCGACCCGGGTCCCGGGGAGGTAATCGATATGGTGGTCGCGGTAAAACGCCTCGGGCCGCATCAGCAGGAGGTCGAGACCGATCTTGCCGTCGAGGTAATCCTTCGAGAGCGGCGGGCGCTGATAGGGCAGCGCCGGTTCGTCGCCGAGCAGCGTGATGCCGCCGTCGAACCCGTGCTGGCGCAGCGAGGCCGCCAGCTGGAACCCGGCATGGCCCGCCCCGACGATGACGACCGGGTCCGATGGCATCAGATGGCAAACCCTCTTCCGTCGCCCCCGCGAAAGCGGGGGTCCAGAGCCCGCCCCGGGCTTGACCCGGGGGCAACCGCTTCACCTTTCGCCCTGGATTCCCGCTTGCGCGGGAATGACGGATGAATGGGAGACATCAAGTCTGCAGCTCCGGCAGGCGGACGACGAGCCCGTCCATTTCCGCCGTCATCACCAGCTGGCAGGAGAGGCGGCTGTTGGGCTGGCGCGGGCTCGCCGTGGCTTCGAGCATCGCATCCTCGTCGGGCTGCATCGGCGGGGTCACCCCCGGCTGCTCGCCCTCTACATAAACGTGGCACGTCGCGCACATGCACGAGCCGCCGCACTCGGCGACGATGCCGTCGATCCCGTGGAGCACAGCGGCCTGCATGACGCTGGTTCCGACCGGGATGTCGAGCGTCGTCGCTTTTTGGTCTTGGCTGATATACGTCACTCGCGGCATGGTACTGCTCGTCCTCATTGAAGCGTGGGGCTCAGACCTATGGAGAGCCAGCCTTACGCAATCTCCGGCCCGCGGTCGAGCATTTTTCGAGCGGCGTTTTCGCGCGCTCCCCGTGGGTGTATGATGATCACAGCAAGCCATTAGGGAGGCACGTGATGAAAGACGGGTTGCGCGTATTCGATGCCGACACCCATGTCGAGCCGACCGCCGAAGTCCTCGACACCTACGTCGATCCGAGCTTTCGCCCGCGCCTTGCCGAATTGGCGCAATACCGCCAGCCGGTCAGGCCCGGTGCACCCGGCGGAGCACCCGGCCGGCACGTCTATCGTTACGGCCAGATATCCTATAAGCGGATCCTCGGCGAGGCGGCGCCGCGCGAGACCCATAGCGGCCGCGACACGCAATGGATGGGTTCGAAGCAGCCGCGCATCGGGACCCAGGACGACCAGGCTGCAAGCCGGCTCCAGGACATGGACGACGAGGGAACCGACACGCATTTCCTCATTCCCACCTCGTGGACCAGCTTTGTCGGTCACGAGGACCCGGCGATCGAGGTCAACATCATCCGCGCCTTTCACCGCCACATGGCGGATTTCAGCGGCAACCACCCCGACCGGCTGCAGAGCATGATCGTCGCCTCGGCGCGCGACGTCGACGCGGCTGTCGAGGAGATCCGCCGATGGGGCACGTCGCGCTGGGCCGTCGCGGTGATGCCGCTCGTCACCAAGGACATCCCGGCCGACCACCCCAAGCTCGACCCGATCTGGCGCGCCGCCGACGAGCACGATCTGCCGATCGTGCATCACAGCTTCACCTGGCCGCCGCCTTATTTCCCCGGCGTCTTCGTTCTGTGGGACAACATCTTTCTGGGGCGCCTCGCGTCGCACCCGTGGGGCGCGATGCGCTTCACCGCCTCGGTGATCGGCGGCGGCATGATGGACCGCTTCCCCAATCTGCGCGTCGGCACGTTGGAATGCGGCTTCGGCTGGCTGCCGTTCTGGGGCCGCCGCATGGACGAGCAGTATGCCTATGTCGGCTCGACCGCCACGCTCAAGATGAAGCCCAGCGAATACCTGACGAGCGGGCGCTATTTCTGCAGCGTCGAGCGCCACGAAGGCTCCGACATGCTCGACGCGGTGCGCGGCTTCATCGGCGACGACGTCCTGATGTACGCCTCCGACTACCCGCATTCGGAATGCCAGTTCCCCGAGACCGTCGACAACTTCCTGGCCTGGCAAATGAAGCCCGATGTGCGCGCCAAACTGATGGCCGGCAACGCCGACCGGTTGTTCAAGCGGACGTAAGCGCCTCCGTATTCCGAAAATAGCCCCTCTCCTGCACCGCGGGAGAGGGAGGGACCCGCGCCGCAGGCGTGGGAGGGTGAGGGTCTGTCAATTGGCTAGCACCCTCACCCGGCCTCCGCTTCGCGTCGGCCACCCTCTCCCGCGGTGCGGGAGAGGGGCTGTCGCCGCACTCGCATGGTGACCCGATGACCGCCGACACCTATGAGATCTACGCCGTGCGCTATGCCCATCACGATCGCCGGGCAGCTGAGAATTTTTATGGCGGTGACCCGCATGACGGGCCGATGCCGCTCGATTATTTCGTGTGGGCGATCGTCGGCGAGGATCGCACCCTCGTCCTCGACACCGGCTTTGACGAGGCGATGGCGAAAAAGCGCGGCCGCGACTTCCTGCGCCCGCCGCGCGACGGCCTCTTGGCGATCGGGGTCGACCCCGACAAGGTCGGCGACGTCATCATCAGCCACATGCATTACGACCATGCCGGCAACAACGATCTGTTCCCCAACGCGACATTCCACCTGCAGGACCGCGAAATGGCGTTCTGCACCGGGCGCTCGATGTGCCACCGCGATGTCCGCCGCTCGTTCGAGGAAAGCGATGTGACCGCGATGGTCGGCCGGCTCTACCGGGGCCGCGTGCAGTTCCACGACGGCGAAGGCGAGATCGCGCCGGGCATCACCGTGCACCATGTCGGCGGCCATACCGCGGGGCTGCAGTTCGCCCGGGTCAAAACGCAACGCGGCTGGGTCGTGCTGGCCTCCGACGCCTCCCACTTTTACGCGAATTTCGAGCAGATGCGGGCCTATGCCACCGTCTTCAACGTCGGCGACATGCTCGAGGGCTTCACCAGGCTGAAGCGGCTCGCCAGCTCGATCCGGCACGTCATCCCGGGCCACGACCCCTTGGTGCTGCAGCGCTATCCCGCGCCGAAGCCGGGGCTCGAGGGCATCGCGGTCAGGCTCGACGTCGAGCCGCGGGAGTGATGCCCGCCCGGTCTGCGATCGCCATCGATCGGCGCATCCTCCTGGCGACCGCGATCGGGCTCTTGGCGTGTTCGGGCGCGCCGATTTTGCCGTCGGGCCCCGCGGCAGCGCAGCCGGGCAGGACCCGGAAGGCCTGCACGCTGATCGGCTACGACGAAGCGCGCGTGGCGGTCGTCCTGCAGGCGCTGAAAGAGGCCGCGAATTCGCTGACGCCCGATCCGATCGAGCCTTACATCGACTATCCGTTCACCGCGCGCAGCGCCGCCGGAAACATCGTCATCAAGTCGATCAAGGATCTGCGGCGCGTGTTCCCGCGAATTTTCACCGAGCGCGTTCGATCGGCGATCCTGGCCCAGAACCTGGACGACGCCTTTTCCAATTACCAAGGGGTGATGATCGGCAACGGTCAGGTCTGGATAGCGGAAGTCTGCGGTGATCAGGAGTGTCGCGACAAAAAATATGTCATTCGAACGATCAATTTTTAACGCACCCTGACCGCTCGTTTCACCCGGATCACGGTGCCGTGTTCAACGTCCTGACGACACGGAAGCCATATCCGCCTCCTGCGTAAACTTCGTAGCGATAACCCGAGCGCAACATACTTGCCGACCAGTTCCAGGCGCCGCCGCGCACCATGCGTTTGGTGCAGTCGCCTTCGAGCCAGGGAGAGCCGTCCGCTGGCGTATCCTTGGTGTAGCGCTTGTTGTAACAATCCTCGGTCCACTCCCAGCCGTTGCCGTGAACCTGATAGAGCCCGAACTTGTTTGGCGCATAGGCATCGACCAGCTTTGGAGCTTTGCTGTCTTCGCCACGCGGCCCGTTGGCATAGGGGGCCAATGCAGCATAGTTGGCCTGCTGCGCGGAGATGGTTTTGCCAAACCAGAACGGCGTCGTGGTGCCGGCGCGGGTGAAATATTCCCGTTCGGATTCGCTTGGGAGGCGATAGGTGCGTCCGACTTTGCGGGAAATCCAGGCGAGATAGGATTTTGCAGCCTCGAAGCTGATGCCATACGCCGGCAACCGGCCGCGGCCAAACCCGTTATCGTCTCCGCGGATACCGTCGCAGCCGCCATCGGCAAGGCAAGCATCCCAATCATCGAACGATATTTTGAAGCGTGCGACCGCAAACGGCCGCGCAATGTTCACCCGGTGCAGAGGATCTTCGCCCACACTGCGGTCCGGCTCGCTGGTCGGAGTACCCATGGTGAATGAGCCTTTCGGCACCACCACCATCTCGGGACAAATGTCGCATTCCTTGAAACTGTCCTTGGGCCGCAACGACTGTTCGCGCTCCGGGGTCAGCGGATGGATCCCCGCCGGAAAGATTTGCGCGGGCGTTTCCGATACGGCAGGCATTTTCGCCGGCTGCTGCGCCGATGCGACGTCGGTGGCGAGAAGCGCGACAGCTGCGGCTGCCATCGCGATCACGCGCTTTGAGAGGGCGTTCATCATCGACTGAAATTCCTCGGATTCTGATAGTTCCCGGATTCCGGAGAATATTGAGGCCATGATAGGACCAGCGCGCCGCCATGAGGTGGAGACACCCTAACGGCGCGTTTCACCCGGTCGCGACACCAGCTGTCTCCGCGAGGCGCACCAGATCGTCGCGCCCCTTCAGCATGTCGTCGAGCGAGCCGAACGCGTTCATGTAATGCCCGCGGAACCCCTTGCCCTCGATCCGGCGGAACATGTCGGCGAAATCGAGGTCACCCGCGCCCGGCTTCAGGTGCACCTCGTGCCCGTTGCGCCAGCAATCAGCGAGCCGCACCTCCCCGACCCGGCCCATGTCGAGCGCGTCGACAAAGCCGGCGACCCCCTCCGGCACGAGGTGGGCATGGTTGACCGTGAACGACAGCCGGAACGTCGGCGACTGGATCGCCTCAAAATACAGCCGCCACTCCTCGACCGTGTGGGCGAGATAGTGCACCTCGGCGGCTTCGGGCTCCTTGTTGAGGTTTTCGAGGAGGACCAGCGCCCCCTTCTCTTCGGCATAGACAGCGATGCGCCGCAGGCGCTCCCGGCCGGCGGCGATCCGCTCATCGCGGTCGGAGGTGAAATGGAACCCGGCATGCACGACGATCCATTCGGCGCCGAGCAGATGAGCGGCGTCGACATAGGCTTCGAGGTAGCGCTCGACCGCATCCCCGACATAAGGCGCGTATTCGGCGACATTGACCGCCGACGCGGTATGGAGGCCGAGATGAATGCCGTGCCGCTCGCACCCCCCGCGCAGCGCACCGGCCCGGCGCTCGTCGATCGTGCCGAGCGCGTTCGCCCCGGTGTCGAGCTGCACATCGACAAAGCGCACGCCGTTCGCCGCCGCCCAGGCCACCGCGTCCTCCAGCGCCAGCTTGCGCCCGACATCGATGCCGATGCGATCCTTCAGGTTCATCGCCCCGATCCCATCAACCGTAATGCTCGATGTAGCTGCGGATATAGCTCTCCCAGGTGACCTGTCGGCCGCGGTTCAGGTAACGCGTCCGCTCGTCGCCCCATTTGACCCCGAGATCGCGCGCGACCTTGGGATGGACCGGAACCTGCGGGTTGCGCAACGACGCGTCGACGCTCTCGGTCAACTGAACGGGCTCGGCCGCTCCGACCAGCTTGGCGACGAACTGCATCATCAGATTGAAGACTTCCCAATTGGGCCGCACCGTGGTGTGAAACAGCCGCCGGTTCTGGAAATTTTCCAGAATGAAGCTGCCGATCGCGAAGTCGAATTTCTTGTCCATGGCGGCAAGGCGGCGGACCTCCACCTGGTGGAGCCGGCGATAATTTATGATTCCGGGCAATTCCGCGGGCAGGTCCAAGGTGCGATAGGCGTCAAAGCGCGCCTCCCTGTCGGGAATTTCCTTGCGCAGCCGGCCCAGCAGCCCGTCGAGGTATGGAAAGGTCAGGTTTGGCGCCTCCTGGTCATGGGCTGCCCGGTCGCCCGGGCCGTTCCAGGTGTCGAACGGCCATAACGAGGCGAACCGCACCAGCGGAAACCGGTGGCTCTCCGCTCCGGGCCGCACCGCGTCGCGTAGCGGAAACTCATCCCACAGCCGGATGTCCTGGATCAGAAGGACATCGCAGGTTTCGAGGTCCCGTATCGCGAATTCGTGCAGGTTCTTCTGCAGCTGGACAAAATGGTATCTGACGTCGAAGCGCTTGTTCAGCGGTTCGATATGAACAAACCCCTGGCGCAGCGTTTCCGATTGGCAGTTGCCGATGATGACGACCTTGCGGCGTGCCGAGGGGTTGAGGCGCGGGGCGGCGACCCTGGGCGGCTGCGCTTGCGGCGCCTTGTCGTCATCGAGCTTCACCAGATCGACCGCATCGATGTCGAGCGCGGCATTGCCGAGATGGTGGAGCCGGATTT
>DATCQF010000460.1:0-3327 GCA_036569735.1 Allostellaceae bacterium
GCATTATCGAGCGGATGAAGCAGGCCCGCCTGGCGGCAATCTATCAGTGGCCGGAATCGGCCGAATTAGGAGGCCTCGCCGGTTATGGGCCGCGTCTTTCACGCGTGACGCGCGACGCGATGCAGATCGTCGACAAGATCCTGCGCGGCGCGCACCCCGCCGACATCCCGGTCGAGCAGCCGACCAAATTCGAGCTGGTCATCAATCTCAAGACCGCCAAAGCGCTCGGCCTGACGATCCCGCCCGCGCTGCTCGCCCGCGCCGACGCGGTGATCGAATGAGCGGCTTCCGATTGTCGGCCGATCCGCTGTCTGCTATCATCGCCAGCATTGATGGCATTGGGACAGCGCGACATGGCGAGCCTCAGCGTCCGGAATATCGACGACGATCTGGTTGCCCGGCTGAAGCGCCGGGCCGCACGGCGCGGGCATTCCGCCGAGGCGGAGGTGCGCGAGATCCTTCGACAGGCGTTGAGCGCGGAGCCGGAGCTGTCATTCGACGATCTCGCCGCCGAAATGCGCGTGCTGACCAAAGGCCGGCGGCACACCCCGGCCGAGCAGCTGCAACGCGAAGGACGCGATGAGCGGTGACCACGTGGGTCATCGACGCCAGCGTTGCCATCAAATGAGCCGGCTGCGGCCGTTGATCCGGCGGCACGAAAAGCTGCCCATCTGGTTGATCCGGACGACCCGCCGGCCAAGCTCGGCCTTGGCGGCGGGCTGCACCACGTCGCGCTCGAAATCGTCGAGCCGGCTCGCCAGCGCGCAGCTCATCACCGCCGGGCGGTTGAGCCCCACCGCGACCCGGCTGACCCGCACCGCGGTATCGACATGGCAGCTGGACGACGGCGCCTCCACCGAATCGAGCGGCCGATAGGCGACCTCCTGCGCGGATAGCCGGGCGAGACAGGCGCGCCCGCTCAGGTGCGTCGTCGCCGTCCCGCCGCAGCCGGCGAGCAGCACGATGATTCCGGCGAATAGCGCCGCGAGCCAGCCGGGATGGCGCATGGCTCAATGTTCCTCTCGAGTGCCCCTCCCGGCTGTTACGCCAACCCCGCGCCCGGTCAAGCCGCGGTATCGGCCAGCCTGCGGGCCAACCCGAAAGCCGAATCCGATCAATCGATTGAGTCTCATAAGCACGGGCGCCGGCGCGACGCCACGCGTCAGGCGCGCGGGCACAACCCGGCGCCTTCCCGGCGCGATTCGCGGCTTATTCCGGGAACGGCAGTGCCTCACCCGCCGGCAAGCCGACTTGGAACACGTTGAGGGTGTTGGCGATCAGCGTGTAGTAGCCGACGATGCCGATGACCTCGACGAGGCCCTGTTCGCCCAATGCGGCGATCGCCTCGTTGAAGCTCGCATCGGAGAGGCGCTGGGTGCGGAAGATTTCGCTGCAGATGCGATGGACCAGCGCCTCGTCCTTGGCGGTGAACAACGGCGTGCCGCCGGTGCGGATCGCCTCGATCGCCGCTGCGGGCACGCCGGCCTTCGCGGCGAGCGGGGCATGGGCATACCATTCGTATTGCGCGCGCCAGAACCGGGCGGTGGCGATGATCGCCAATTCGGACAGCCGGTCGGGCAGCGAGGTGCCCCAGCGCAAATGCTCGCCGAGCTTTGCGGCGTGCTCGCAGATATCGGGCGCCCGGATCAGCAGCTGGAACGGGCCGCCGAACCGGCCGCGCGCGCCGGCAATGATCTGGTCGTGGACGCGCTTTTGCGCCGGGCTCATCTCGCCCGCGGAGATTTCGCGATAACGGCTCATGGCTGGCTCCCTTCTTCGAATCGCCGCGCATCATAGCGGAGCGGGTTGCGTTTCGGTCATGCCCGGCAAGCAGCCGCGCGTTGCGAGATTACGGCGAATTAATCCGCTTGAAAGCGGACTGTTAGGTTGCCGTGCCATGTTGGGGCGATCGTCCGCGCAGCAGGAGATGCGTAATGACAGAATTTCCGGCGGATCCGCCAGGCCGCCGCCCCTGGTTCAAGAAAACCCGAGCCGCCGCAATGGGTTTCGGCCTCGGCGCGACCCTCGCCCTATTACCGTTGGCATGGGCCCCGTTGGTGTGGGCGGAAAGCCCGCCCGCCGCCGCCGAACCGGCGCCGGCCTCGCCGCCGGCGCCGGCAATGCAGCCGCAGCAAAGCTTCGCGCCGCTGGTCAAACGGGTGCTGCCCGCGGTGGTCAACATTTCGGTGACGGAAAAGACCGCCGCCAATGTCCTGTCGGAGCAACTGCCAGAAGCCTTCCGCGGCGCGCCGCTCGAGGATTTTCTGAAGCGCTTCTTCGACCAGCGCGGCGGCGGCCAGTTCGGCCCGCGCCCGTTTTCCGAGGGACCGGGTGAGGAGCAGGGCGTCAAGCGGATCGCCCTGGGTTCCGGCTTCATCACCGACCCCTCCGGCTTGATCGTCACCAACAATCATGTGGTCGGCGAGTCGGCCAAGGTCGAAATCATCCTCCAGGACGGCACCAAGTACCCGGCGCGCGTCGTCGGCCGCGATCCGCGCACCGATCTCGCCGTACTGAGGATCAAGGCGGACCAACCGCTGCCTTATGTCGCCTTTGGCGACAGCAGCGCGGCGCAGGTCGGCGACTGGGTGGTCGCGGTCGGCAACCCCTTTGGGCTTGGCGGCAGCGTCACCACCGGGATCATCTCGGCGCGCGGGCGCGACATCCATGCCGGGCAGTTCGACGACTTTCTGCAGATCGACGCTCCGATCAACCGCGGCAATTCCGGCGGGCCGACCTTTAACCTGTCGGGCGAGGTGATCGGCATCAATACTGCGATCTATTCGCCCAATGGCGGCAGTGTCGGGATCGGCTTTGCGGTACCCTCGAACGTCGCCAAGACGGTCGTGGCCCAGCTCGAGTCGGGCGGCAAGGTGAGCCGCGGCTGGCTCGGCGTCCAGATCCAGGAGGTGACGCCGGCAATCGCCGCAAGCCTCGGCCTCACCGGCGAGCATGGCGCGCTGGTTGCGGTGGTGACGCCGCAGAGCCCCGGCGCGCGGGCCGGGCTCAAACAGGGCGATGTCATCCTGTCGTTCAACGGCAGCGCGGTGAAGGAATTGCGCGACCTGCCCCGGCTGGTGGCCGCGGCCGCACCCGGCGCCGCCGCGGCGCTGACGGTGTGGCGCAACGGGCAATCGAGCGAGCTTCACGCAACCCTCAGCGAGGCGCCGGAAAACCCGAAAATCGCTTCGGCGGCGAGTGAACAATCGGGTGAGCCGGCCGCTGAGGACCAGGGTGACGCGCTCGGCCTTCATTTCACGGCGCTGACCGGCGATCTGCGTCGCGAGCTCAAGATCGGGCCTGCCGTGCACGGGGTCGTCATCAGCG
>DATCQF010000461.1:0-1648 GCA_036569735.1 Allostellaceae bacterium
GTCCTCGGCGAGCCGCTGGCCGAGCCGCGCGCGCTTCGCCTGCGAGCTCTCGCCGGCGAAGCGGTCGGGGTGCGGCACCACCGGCGCCAGCGGCATCGGCGGGCGTCCCGGCCAGACCCGGTCGACCGGGTTGCCTTGAGGGTGCACCACCGGCTTGAGGCTGGCTCCGGCGCGCGCGGCTCCGCTTTGCAGGCGCTCGACCTCCTGCGGGGTGTGGAGCCACGGGTCGTAGCCGACGACGGCGCCCTTCCCGAGCGCGCCGGCCAGCCAGCGCGCCGGAGGCTCGTCGATCAGGTGATGGATCTCGAAGAGAGCGGGATCGGCCTGCGCCGCCGCCTGCAGCGTATAGCGACCATCGACGAAGAGGGCGGCGCGGTCCTTGAGCACGATCGCCATCCCGGCCGAGCCGGTGAAGCCGGTCAGCCAGGCGAGACGCTGGCCGCAGGACGGCACGTACTCGCCCTGATGCTCGTCGGCCCTGGGCACGATGAAGCCGTCGAGCCGGCGCGCGACCAGCTCCTCGCGTAATAGCGCAAGCCGCGCCGGGCGCGGCAGCCGGGTGAAATCCTCGGGCGCGAGCCCGTCGCGATAATCCTCGGCGAGCCAGGCGCGCAACGCCTCCAACGCCTCGGCCAGCGCCGGTGGGGTCGGGTCGGCGACCAGCTTATGCCAGGAATCACCGATTTCGGGCGGTGCCGCCAGGATTCCGGCGACCAGCGCCGTGACGCCGTCGGGGTCGAGCGCCGACCCCGCTTCTTTCAGCACCCGCGC
Source organism: Allostellaceae bacterium (assembly GCA_036569735.1). Classification (GTDB taxonomy): domain Bacteria; phylum Pseudomonadota; class Alphaproteobacteria; order ATCC43930; family CGMCC-115725; genus DATARH01. The sequence continues at coordinate 772 of DATCQF010000461.1, forward strand.
CAATCGGCGCCGATCCGGCTGTACGCCTCGTGCCGTCATCGCCTCTCCCTCCGCATCGCCCGGCTCAGTTTAGACCGCCCCGCAGCGCCGGGCGAGCCTTGTTGCGCTGCGGCACGCATACCCGCATATGTGTCATGCGTGCTGACATTTGCATGGCTGATGTGTGATATTTTACATGGTCTTCGAGCCTCCCACCCCCATTTTTGCAGTGCACCATAAAGGTGAGGAGTTCTCTACCATGTCGCTTATCAACCTTTTCGCTGCGGCGCGGACCGCCATCGCCAACCGGCTGCAGCGGCAGCGCGCCCTCGACGAGTTGATGGCGCTCGACGACCGCTCGCTCGCGGATATCGGCATCCACCGCTCGCAGATCCCCAATCTGGTCATGAGCTTCGAGCAGGCCGCCCAGGTCGAGGCCGCACCGTTCGCAGGCCCCACCGCGTGGTTCGGCCGGGCGGGCGGGGTCGCCGCCGGTCATCGCTGACCGGCGCTGCTCCGACACATCGGCTTGCCGGAGCACATTATCAGGGTCGACCATCCCTCGATGACGAGGCGGCGCTGCAGGGCGAGGCCCTGAGCCCGGTGCGCCGTCAGCACCTGCGCCTCCTGGCGCTTTAGCAAACCCGCCAGAACGGCAATTCCGCCCGGCCTGATGGCGCGCCCGAGATCGCGCGCCATCAGGGCCAGTGGGCGGGCCAGAATGTTCGCGAAAATCAGATCGTATCGCGATCGCCGCAGGGCGCGGCTGCGGTAGCCCGGCGCGCATACCACCCGCACCCGCCCGAGAAGCCCGTTGCGCCTGACGTGATGGGCAGCGACGCGGACCGCGCCGCAATCGACATCGCTCGCCAAGACGGCGCGGTGCAGAAGTTGCGCC
>DATCQF010000462.1:0-7791 GCA_036569735.1 Allostellaceae bacterium
GGCAAGGCGGCGCTCAACCAGCTGGTCTTCGAAAACGCCGTGAGCCTCTACAAGATCCCGGTCACCCCGCCGCGATAGCGGGCGTCCTTCGAGACGGTGCTCCGCACCTCCTCATGATGATGTAAGCCTATGATGGAATTAAGAAAGAACGTCATCCTGAGGAGCCCGAGCAGCGGGCGTCTCGAAGGACGCACATTGCCGATCCGAGACCCTGATTGCGCACTCATGCGAGGAACCTCCGGCGCGCGGTTGCGGCGGCGGCGCGCACGCGCTCGGGCGCGGTGCCGCCAAAGCTGGTGCGGCTGGCGACCGAGCGGTCGACGCCAAGCACCTCGTAGACCGCCGGCGTGATGGCTTTGTCGACCGCCTGCAGCTCGGCGAGCGGCACTTCGGCGAGGGTGCAGCCGAGCGCTTCGGCGCGCTTGACGATCTCGCCGGTGATGTGATGGGCGCGGCGGAACGGCACCCCGAGCGCGCGCACCAGCCAGTCCGCCAGGTCGGTCGCGGTGCTGAACCCGCGCGTCGCCGCGTCGCGCAGCCGCGCGCGGTCCGGGCGCATGTCGCGCACCATCCCGGTCATCGCGGCCAGGCACAATTCGAGCGCATCGGCCGCCTCGAACACCGGGACCTTGTCTTCCTGCATATCCTTTTGGTAGGCGAGCGGCAGTCCCTTCATCACCGTCAGCAGTGCAACAAGCGAGCCGTTGAGCCGCCCCGTTTTGGCGCGGACCAGCTCGGCGGCGTCGGGGTTGCGCTTTTGCGGCATGATCGAGCTGCCGGTCGTAAAGGCGTCGCTGAGCTTGATAAACCCGAAGGCGTCGGAGGACCACAAGACGATCTCTTCGGCAAAGCGCGACAGATGCGTGCCGGCGAGCGCCGCGGCGGCGAGGAACTCGATTGCGAAGTCGCGGTCGGAGACGGCATCCAATGAATTTGCCGCCGGGCCATCAAAGCCGAGTGCGGCCGATGTCGCGTCGCGGTCGATCGGAAACGCGGTGCCGGCAAGCGCGGCGGCGCCGAGCGGGCATTCGTTGAGCCGCCGCCGGCAGTCGGCGAACCGCCCGCGGTCGCGTCCGATCATCTCGACATAGGCCAGGAGATGATGCCCGAGCGTCACCGGCTGGGCGATCTGGAGATGGGTGAAGCCGGGCATCACGGCGTCGGCATGGGCCTCCGCCTGATCGATCAGCGCGCCCTGCAGCTCACGCATCAGGGCAACGGTGCGGTCGATCGCGCCGCGCACCCACAGGCGAAAATCGGTCGCGACCTGGTCGTTGCGCGAGCGCGCGGTATGGAGGCGCCCGGCATTGGGGCCGATCAGCTCGGCGAGCCGGGCCTCGATGTTGAGGTGGATGTCTTCGTTGGCCTCGCTGAACACAAAGGCGCCGGCCTCGATCTCGGCGCGGATTTGCCCTAGACCCTCGGCGATCGCAGCGCCATCTTCCGGCGAGAGGATTTGTTGCGCTACGAGCATCGCGCAATGCGCCAGAGAGCCGGCAATATCCTCGGCATAGAGGCGCTTGTCGAAATCAACAGAGGCATTGATGCGGCGCATGATCGCGGCGGGACCGCCTGCAAAGCGGGCACCCCACATCGGATTGGCCGGGGGGTCGGCCTGGGGGTTCGCCGGTGGGTCAGCCTGGTTCGGCACCGCTCTCTTCGTGCTCCTCATCGTGCTCTCGGTGGCCGCGGCGGCGGCAGACGAAAAGTTAAGGCCCGGCGAGTTTATCCCGGCAACGCCGCCGCAGCCAGCGCCACAGGCCGGTTTCACCGATGCCGACGGGAAGCCGGCGAACCTCGCAGATTTCAAGGGGAAGCCCGTCGTCGTCAATCTGTGGGCGACGTGGTGCCAGCCCTGCCTCAAGGAGATGCCCTCGCTCGACCGCCTGCAAAAGAACCTCGCCGGCAGGCTGATCGTCGCGGCGGTTTCCGAGGACCGCGGCGGGGCCACGCGAGTCGGCCCGTTTGTCGATGCCATGGGCCTGAAGAAGCTCACGATCTACCTCGACCCGAAAGGCGATCTCGGCCATGCCTTCGCCGTGCGCGGGCTGCCGACGAGCATCCTCATCGATGCACAAGGCCGGGTGGTCGGGCGGGTCGAGGGCGCCGCCGAGTGGGACTCCGCGAAGATCATGGCCATCCTCAAGCCGTTGCTGGAGAGCGGCCCCGACGACGAGGACGGGGTCAAGGGCGTGATCAAGGCCTCGGGGCGCTGAGCACCTCGGCGAGGAAGCGGCCGCCGCGTTCCAGTCCTTCGGGATCGATCGAGTGCCCGATCCCGACGCAGGCCAGGGTCTCGACCGGAACGCGGGCGAGTTTGAGTGCGGCCTCCGCCTGAGCCAGCGACTCGAACGGCACCATCGGGTCGTCGGTGCCGTGCACCAGCAGCACCGGCGGGCGCGAGCGCAATTCGCCCGGCAAGAGGTCCGCCGCGATCAGCCGGCCGGAATAGCCGAGAATGCCGGCCAACGGCCTCGCGCGGCGCAGCCCGACAAACAGCGCCATCATCGTGCCCTGCGAAAACCCGACGAGCACCGCGTCCTTGGCGTCGAGACCGCGCTTTTGCAGTTCGTCATCGATATAGGCGTCGAGCGCCGGCGCCGAACTGCGCACCCCGGCCAGCACCGACGGCGGGCTGCGGTCCTGGACGCTGAACCATTGATACCCGTAACCCGCCATGTCGCAGGGAAAGGGCGCGTTCGGCGAGACGAATTCCGCCTCGGGCACGAGGCGCCCCCAATATTGCTGGAGCCCAATGAGATCGTTGCCGTCGGCGCCCAGGCCGTGCAGCAGGATGACGAGGCGGGTAGGCTTCTCGCCGGAAACCGGCGGGCGGGACGGACCGGACAGGGCCATCGGCATCGGCGGGCTCGCTTTTCTGCGGAACAGGCGCATCTGGATAAGAGGCATAGCCGATCCGCCGGGCCGTTGTCATGCTGCTATGATCGTTGCGTGTGGACCGCCGCTGATATCACGATCGTATTGGATGATTCGCTGAGTGTTGGCTCGGTGGTGACGGCGACTATCCGGACGCCGGAGGGTGATCTGCAAATAATAGCGGATGTTGAGCGCTTCGACCGTGAACTCGTGCTTGCAGGACTCCATATTCAGAGCGAGAACCTGCGGCCCAATCAGTTAGGATGGGCACGGCTGCGACAGCTTGCACAGGCGGTGGCGGAGACAGCGGATGTCGATACCATTGTGGTTAAAGGAGCGACTCGGACCACGGGTGCGGTACGTGGAAGGATCCCTGGTCCGATCCGGTTCACCCGCTTGCTACCATCTGCGCGCTGATTCAAATTTCACCAAGACCGTTTCCGCCGCGATTGCATTGGCCAAGCGACACTTACCGATGCCTGAAGCAAAGCTGGCGGTCGAGCACTTGGTTCATGGACAGGATGTGACGGTTGACCTGCCGATGCTGGAAGACCCCGCCCTGTTCGAACGCGAGATGCGGGAGCTCGGGGTTCGCGCGGTGAAGCAGATTTCCGCGGCAGCGGATGGCTGAAATCATAGTCGCGTGAGCGACTCCGCCGGCACCGACATCGTCACCCGGTTTGCGCCGAGCCCGACCGGTTATCTCCATTTGGGGCATGTCCGCTCGGCGCTCGAGGGCTGGCGCGCGGCGCGCGCGGCCGGTGGCCGGTTTCTGCTGCGCCTCGAAGACATCGACCATACGCGCTGCCGGCCCCATTTCGCCGAGGCGATCCTCGAGGACCTCGCCTGGCTCGGGCTCGACTGGGACGGGCCGATCCGCCGGCAATCCGAGCATTTCGCCGATTACCGCACCGCGTTGGCCCGTCTCGAGGCGGCGGGGCTGATCTATCCCTGCTTCTGTACGAGGCGCGACATCCAGGCCGAGATTCTCCGCGCCGACGGTGCGCCGCAAGGCGAACTGGGGGCGCCCTATCCCGGCACCTGCCGTGGCCTAAGCGCGGCGGAACGCGCCGAACGGCGCGGCGCGGCGCGCGATTACGCGCTGCGGCTCGACGTCGGGGCGGCAATGGCGCGCACCGGGCCGCTCGCCTGGATCGAGGACGGCGGCCTCGATGGTGATCGCCGGGTCCAGGCCGACCCGGCGGCGCTCGGCGATGTTGTCCTCGCCCGCAAGGAGATGCCGACGAGCTATCATCTCGCGGTCACGCTCGACGATGCGCTGCAGGGCGTCAGTCTGGTGACGCGCGGCGCCGATCTGTTCGCCGCAACCCACATCCACCGCCTGCTACAGGCGCTGCTCGGGCTCGCGACGCCGCGCTACCGGCACCATCCGCTGCTGACCGACGCGGCGGGACGGCGCCTCGCCAAACGCGACGGCGCGCTGACCATCCGGGCGATGCGCCAGGCCGGCATGACCCCTGCGGCAATCCTCGCGGCGGCGAGCGAGGGTCACCTCCCGCCACCCTAATCGAGCGGCCGGTGAAGCCCACTGGCGATTTCGAGATATTCGGGGTCCTCGGCCCGTAGAAGGCCGTGCCGCACGGCAAAATCGAGAATGACCAAATTGACGTTGAACTTGAAGTCGCCGGTCGTGCGCACCCGCTCGATGACGTTTTCGGCGGGCATCAGCGCGAAATCGACGATCTCGCCGTCGGTGTTTTTCGGGACGAACTCGGACGGCAATTCGAGATCGTAGACAAAGAGGACATCGTCGCGAATGCCAAGCCCGGTTTCCATCCGGTAGCTGACCGCGCCGACCGGAACCGCGCGCGCGATCAGCCCGGCCGGGATCGCCGCCTCCTCGTCGGCCTCCTTGACGAGCGTCGCGGCGACGCCATAGCCGTTGCCGATCCCGCCGGCGACGATGTTGTCGAGCTTGTCGGGCGCCACCCGCTTGTCCGGGGCGCGCCGGCCGATCCACAGATGGAGCCGGCCGCCGTCGCGGCGGTAGCCGTTGAGATGAACCCCGTAGGCGCGCACCCCAAAGAACGGAACCGCGCCGCGGTCGAGCCGGAACACCGGCCGGTCGCCCCAGCACGGCATGACATCGAAGGTCTCGTTGCGCCATTTGGGAACCCGGTGCTCGACGACGAGCGCTTCCACGACCTCGTCGACGGCGGCGCTGACCCGATCGACATCGCCCTCGGCCACCAGCCCCACCCGATCCAGCCCGACCGCGAAGACAAGCGGGAAGCGGGCGAGCGCCGCGGCATTGTCGCGCCGCAGCCAGCCGATCCGCCGGTCGCCGGCGACCAGCGGAATGGCGCGCTCGGCGTCGTAATTGTTGCAGGCCCGGATATGGTCGGCGAAGGACATGCGTCGGTCTCAACGAGAGGGACGGGTTTCGCTCGTGAGCACCGCCTCGACGCCGATGATCTGGCGCATCGAGCGCGCGATGTAGCCGGTGAGGTCAGGGCCGAGCCCGTTCATTTGCACCTCGATCGTCAGCGCCGGTCCGGCGGCGGTGCTGTGCCATTTTTGCGGGACGAGCCCGCGCTTGGCAAACAGTTCGACGACGCGCGGCATGACCCCGGGTTCGGCGCGGGCCTGGAGGGAAAAACAGACAGTGAGCGGAAGGGCCTCGCCGTCAGCGTGGGCGGCGGCACCAAGAGGCATGGAAGACGACATCGCGATAATCCTCGGCGAATTGTGAGCGAATCAGCACGGCCCGAGCCCTTGCGGAGCCCGGGGCGGTAATTCGCCGATCGCCGGCGCGATGGGTTTTCCTGGTCACGTTCGGAATGTGGGTCTCTTCCCGGCTTCGGTCAACCCGCGTTGAGTCGGCGGGCGCTGGCTCTATAATCGCCCCAGAATGCTGAAGGAACCCTGAAGGAGAGGTTGCGCCATGGCGGTCGTATTGGGCACGGACGGCTATCGCTACGAGGTCGACGACGGCTGGGCGAAACTGCCGCCGGGGATGGAATTCAACGCCGACGTCGCCGCGGTCGGCGTCGACAAGCACGACAACGTCTATGCCTTCAACCGCGGCAAGCACCCGATGTGCGTCTTCGACCGCGAGGGCAACCTCTTGCGGACCTGGGGCGAGGGGATATATCCGCGCGCCCACGGCGTCTTCATGGCGCCGGACGACACAATCTGGCTGACCGACGACGGCGACCATACGGTCCGCCAGTGCACCCTCGACGGCAAGATCCTCTTGACCATCGGCATTTCCGGAAAGCCGGCGCCCTATATGAGCGGCGACCCGTTCCACCGCTGCACCCACACCGCGATGTCGCCCTCGGGCGACCTCTACGTGTCCGACGGCTACGGCAACTCCCGGGTGCACAAATACTCGCCCAACGGCAAATTGCTGTTCTCCTGGGGCTCGCCCGGCACCGACCCCGGCCAGTTCAATATCGCCCACAACATCTGTTGCGACCCCGACGGCTGGGTCTATGTCGCCGACCGCGAGAACCACCGCGTCCAGGTGTTCGACGGCAACGGCAAATACGAGACGCAGTGGAACAACATGCACCGCGCCTCGGGGCTGTGCATGGAAACCGGCACGAAGACGCCGCGCTTCTATGTCGGCGAGATCGGGCCCGACATGGCGGTCAACATCAACATGCCCGGGTGCGGCCCGCGGGTCAGCATCTACACCCAGAAGGGCGAACTCCTGGCGCGGCTCGGTCATGAGCATGCCGGGCTCGCCACCGGGCAGTTCGTCTCACCGCACGGGATTGCCGTCGATTCGCGCGGCGACATCTATGTCGGCGAGGTCAGCTACACCAATTGGGGACGCCGCGTCCGCGCCAAGGGCGAGCCGATCCCCCCGGGCCTCAGGAGCCTGCAAAAGCTGGTGAAGGTGAGCTGAGCCGGCCCCTATTAGTCATTCCGGGGCGGCCGAAGGCCGAACCCGGAATCCATTTTCAGGGTCCAGAGTTCATGGATTCCGGGTTCACCGCTGCGCATTGCCCCGGAATGACAGGCGGAGGAAATCACACCATGCCTGACAACCCGCGCTGGAAACGGCGCCCGGCCGGCTCGACCTGGGGTGATTGGGGCCCCGACGACCAGTTGGGGCGGCTCAATCTCTTGACCCCGGACAAGGTGCTGAAAGGCATCGCCGAGGTGCGGGAGGGCCGCGTGTTCTGCCTGTCGATCCCGCTCGACTACCCCGGCGGCACCGTCATCAACCCGCGCCGCCACCCGCCGGTCCTCACCGCGAACAAGCGCCAGGGCATGCCGTACATGACCTACCCGCTGGCCCGCGAGGACCCGCAGCTCATTGACGTGATCTGCGACGACATCGTCGAGATGACGCTGCAGTATTCGACGCAGTGGGATTCGCTCGCCCATGTCGGGCAATTGTTCGACGCCGACGGCGACGGCACCCCCGAGATCGTTTTCTACAACGGCTATCGCGGCGGCGAACACATCATCGGCCCGATGGACTACCGGGACGGCGGCGCGGTCGAGCGCGGCGCGCATGTCGGCGCCACGGCCCTCGGCATCGAGAACATGGCGGCGCACGGCGTCCAGGGCCGCGGCGTGATGATCGACCTCGAAGCCCATTTCGGCCGCGGCGAGAAGTTCGTCTCCTATGACGAGCTGATGCACATCATGGACGCGGACAAGGTCGAGGTCGGGGAGGGCGACCTCGTGTGCTTCCGCACCGGGTACGACCGGGTGATCCTCGGCATGAACAAGCACCCGGACGCCGCGACACTCGCCGCCAACCCGTGCGCCGCGCTCGACGGGCGCGACGAGCGCGTCCTCAACTGGATCACCAAAACCGGCATCGTCGCGCTCATTTCGGACAACCGCGCGGTCGAAGCCTCGCCGTCGCGGCCGTGCGAGGGCGAGGACCATTGCGCGTCATTACCGCTCCACGCGCATTGCCTCTTCAAG
>DATCQF010000463.1:0-1739 GCA_036569735.1 Allostellaceae bacterium
CCCCAACCCTCCCCCGCATGCAGGGGAGGGAGTTCCGCCCGCCGCTTTCTCACCCTCCTCCGCAGGCGGGGGAGGGCAGGGTGGGGGCTCTTCGCAAGCTCTGACGATGAATCCGGGGCCCGGCGGCTGGTTTTCGCTGACCACCGAGCGGGCGGCTGCCGGGGCGCGCTACCGTTATCTGGTTGACGGAAACCCGTTCCCCGACCCGGCCTCGCGCTTTCAGCCGGACGGGGTTCACGGTGCCAGCGAAATCGTCGACCCCGGCGCCTACCGCTGGACCGATACGGGCTGGCGCGGGCGGGCGTGGGAGGAGCTGGTGATCTACGAGCTCCATCTCGGCACGTTCTCCGAGAGCGGCGATTTCACCGGAGCCGTCGCGCATCTGGGCGACCTTGTCGCACTCGGCGTGAGCGCGATCGAGCTGATGCCGATCGCCGAGTTTCCTGGGCGTCGCAACTGGGGCTACGACGGCGTGCAGATGTTCGCGCCCTCGTCGCGCTATGGCCGGCCCGATCAGCTGAAGGCGCTGGTCGAGGCCTGTCACGCGCGCGGCCTCGCGATCCTCCTGGATGTCGTCTACAACCATTTCGGCCCCGAAGGTAACTACCTGCCGGCAGTGGCGCCCGACTTCTTCACCGAGCGCCATCACACGCCGTGGGGCGCGGCGGTCAATTACGACGGCCCGCAAAGTCGCCCGGTGCGCGATTTCGTCGTGCACAACGCGCTCTACTGGCTCCTCGAATATCATTTCGACGGGCTGCGCCTCGATGCCGTCCACGCCATCCTCGACGACAGTCTCCCCGACATCGTCAGCGAGATTGCCGAGACAATCCGCCGGCGAGTCACTGGCCGCGAGGTTCATCTGATCCTCGAAAACGATCGAAACGAGGCGCGCCGTCTGGTGCGCCATGGTGGCCGCCCGACCCTCTACAGCGCACAGTGGAACGATCCAGTGCATCATGCCCTCCATGTGCTGGTGACCGGGCAGACCAGCGGCTATTACGGCGCTTACGCCGACTGTCCTGTCGCGCATCTCGGCCGCGCGCTGACCAGTGGATTTGCCTCCGACGGCGAGCCTCCGGGCGGTTTTCCGGCGACCGCGTTGATCGCGTTCCTGCAAAACCACGACCAGATCGGCAACACCCCGTTCGGCACCCGCATCGCCGTGCGCGCCCCCGAACAACTCGTCCATGCCGCACTGGCGATCGTGCTGCTGTCGCCGCAGATCCCACTGCTGTTCATGGGCGAGGAGTGGGAGAGCGCGCGGCCGTTCCTGTTCTTCTGCGACTTTGCCGAGCCGCTCGGCGAGGCGGTGCGCCAGGGGCGCCGGCGCGAATTCGCGCAGTTCCCCGAATTCGGCGACCCCGCGACGCAACACGCCATCCCGGACCCGACGGACGCGGCAAGCTTTGAGGCTTCCCGCCTCGACTGGACGGAGCGCGCCGGCGAACCGCACGCGCACTGGCTCGAGCGCTACCGCCGCCTCCTGTCGCTGCGCGCCGGCGCGATCGCGCCGCGCCTCCCTGGCATGGCGCCTGGTGGCCGCTATCGGGTACTGGGGCCGGCGGCGCTCCGGGTCGAGTGGCGGCTCGGCGATGGCTCCCGGCTGCTCCTCCTCGCCAACTTCGCCGAAGCGCCGGTGCCGCTCTCCGAGGCAGTCGCGTCGGGTGGGCCGGATGGCCTTATCTACTGCTCGGGCGCGACCGCCCCGGCGGCGGATCTGGCACCCTGTTGCACCG
>DATCQF010000464.1:0-2635 GCA_036569735.1 Allostellaceae bacterium
GGGTTTCACCAATACCGGCAGCGATGTCGAGGATCTGTTCATCGAGAAGCTCGATCCCGCCGATCCGGGCCGCTATCTGACCCCCGACGGCAGCGCCGCCTTTGCGAGCCGCGAGGAGACCATCGCGGTACGCGACGCCGAGCCGGTCACGCAGACCATCCGGACGACCCGGCACGGCCCGGTATTGTCCGACGCACTACCCAAGGGCTCGGCCGAGGCGGGCTATGTCCTGACGCTCGCCGCACCTTTCCTCGGCGCCGACGACCGCAGCGCGGACGCCCTCTGGAGCATCGACCGCGCCGCCGACTGGAACGGATTTCGCTCGGCCCTCCAATCCTTTGTCGGGCCGCAGCAGAACATGGTTTATGGCGACAGCAGCGGCACGGTCGGCTTCATCGCGCCCGGCCGCATTCCGATCCGCAAGCTCGGCAATGCCTGGCTGCCGGTGCCGGGCTGGACCGGAGAGTACGATTGGACCGGGTACATCCCGTTCGCCGAACTGCCGCAGGCGACAAACCCCGCCGCGGGGCGCTTCGTCAGCGCCAACAACAAGATCGTGCCCGCGCACTACCCCTATTTCCTGTCGCGCGACTGGGACCTGCCGAACCGCGCCGCACGCATCGGCGAGCTGCTCGACGCCACGCCGCTGCAGTCGCCGATGGCGAGCGCGACCATCCAGGCCGACACGCTGTCGATCGCGGCGCGCCGGCTGGTGCCGCTGATGACCCGCATCGTGCCCCGGACGGAGCCCGGCAACGAGATGGCGCGCGAGGCGGTCGAGCGGTTGCAGGCATGGGATTTCCGGATGGACGCGGACATGGTCGAGCCGCTGCTGTTTACTGCCTGGCTGCGAGAATTTGCGCATGGTGTGTTTTCCCGCCGCCTGGGCGAAGCCGCCGCCGATTACTGGGATGTGAAGCCGCAAATCATGGAAACGGTGCTGACCGCGCACCCGGAGTGGTGCGCCGACCCGAAACAGGCGCCCGAGAGCTGCGATGAGCTGCTGTCCGCGACGCTCGACGCCGCGCTCGCCGGGTTGCAGCGGGCCTTTGGTCCGGAGATGGTGCAATGGCAATGGGGCCGCGCCCATATTGCCCGGTTCACAAGCCCGGTGTTCAGCCGGATTGCGGTGTTGCGCGATTGGCTGCAGGCCAGCGTGCCGACCCCGGGCGGCTTCGATACAATCAACCGCGGCCCGGCGATGATCCGCGACGATGCACATCCCTACGAGCAGCGCTTTGGCGCCGGGCTGCGCATCATCACCGATCTGGCGTCCCCGGCCGACTCGCGGATGATCGCGGTGCCGGGCCAGTCGGGCAACCCGCTATCGCCGCATTTTTCCGACCTGGTGCAGCGCTGGCGGCAGTTCGATTGGCTTGTTCCCGGCCGCGCCGAGCCCGTTGCTACGTTGACCCTGGAGCCCTCGCGATGACCGACCTGCCGGTGACGATCGCCGATATCCGCCACGCCCGGGCGGCGATCTCCGGCGCGGTGGCGCCGACCCCGCTGATCCGCGCTGCCGCGCTCTCCGAGATGGCCGGGTGCGAGGTGTTTCTCAAACTGGAGACGATGCATCCGACAGGTTCGTTCAAGGAGCGCGGCGCGCTCAACAAGCTCCTCAGCCTCAACGCGGCCGAGCGGCGCGCCGGGGTTGTGGCGATGTCGGCGGGGAACCATGCGCAGGGCGTCGCTTTTCACGCGCGCCGGCTCGGCATCCCGGCAACGATCGTGATGCCGGTGGGCACCCCCTTCACCAAGATTGACCGCACCGAGGCGCTTGGCGCCACGGTGCTGCTCAAAGGCGAGGGCCTCACCGATGCGCGGCGCGCCGCCGACGCCCTCGCCGCCGAGCAGGGGCTCATTCCGGTGCACCCTTACGACGACCCCGCGGTGATCGCCGGACAGGGGACGATCGCCCTCGAAATGCTGGCCGATTGCCCGGAGCTCGACAGCCTGATCGTGCCGATCGGCGGCGGTGGGCTCATTTCCGGCATCGCGGTGGCGGCAAAGGCGCTGTCGCCGGACATCGAGATCATCGGGGTGCAGTCGGCCCTCTACCCCTCGATGTTCCGCATCCTGCTCGGCGAGGATCCGGGCCCGCCGGCCGAGGCGGCGACCCTGGCCGAAGGGATCGCGGTCAAGGAGCCCGGGCAGCTGACCCGGCGCATCGTCGCCGCGCTCGTCGGGACGGTGCGTCTCGTCGAGGAGTGGCAGCTCGAAAGCGCGGTCGAACTCCTGATCGAGCGCCACAGGCTGGTCGTGGAAGGCGCCGGCGCGGCCGGAGTGGCGGCGCTGATCGCCGATCCCGAGCACTTCCGCGGCCGCAAGGTCGGCATCGTCCTCAGCGGCGGCAACATCGATGCGCGCCTCCTCGCCTCCCTGTTGATGCGGGGTCTCGTACGCGGCGGGCGGTTCGTGCGGCTGCGCGCCGAGCTGCCCGACATGCCCGGCGTCCTGGCGCGGGTCTCGGGCGTCATCGGCGGGCTCGGCGGCAATATCGTCGAGGTTCACCACCAGCGCCTGTTTCACGACACCTCGGTCAAGCGCGCCGAACTCGACGTCGTCATCGAGACCCAAAACCGGCGGCACGTCGACACGATCATCGGCGCCCTCGTCGCCGCCGGCTTCCCGACCC
>DATCQF010000465.1:0-1568 GCA_036569735.1 Allostellaceae bacterium
TCGAGATCCTCGGGCGGCGCCACCGCATCGACGAGGCCCCAGGCGAGTGCCTCGGCGGCGCCGATCGTCTCGCCGGTCAGGAGGAGGCGGCGGGCGCGGCCATGGCCGATGAGCCCCGGCAACAGCGCCGCCTCGACGACCGAGGGGATGCCGACCCGCACCTCGGGCATGCCGAAGATCGCGCGCTCGCTGGCGACCCGCAGGTCGCAGGCGGCGGCGAGTTCGAGCCCGGCGCCGAGCGCATAGCCGTCGATCCGCGCGATGACCGGCACGGCGAGGCGGCGAAACCCGTCGCAGGTTCGATGCACCAGCGTGATGAACTCGCGCGCGGTGTCCCGGTCGAGCCCCGCGATCTCGGCGATATCGGCGCCGCCGACAAAAGCCCGAATCCCGGCGCCCGTAACGATCACCAGGCGCAGCGCCGGATTGGCCCCAAGCCGGGTTACCGCCTCGACGATCTCGACCATCAGCGCGCGGTTGAGCGTGTTGAGCTTTGCCGCATTGTCGATCGTCAGGCGCACGACAAATCCGCCTTCCGGCCGTTCCTCGCGGGCCACGACAACACCCATCGCGCGCTTCTCCGCCCGGAGCTTAACCTGGAGGTTCGCCCGGGGCTGGTGCATAGTAGGCGCGATCGGCGACAGGAGGCGAGTGTGGACATCATCGAGGACATTGCGGAGATCCGCGAGATATACGGCGAACCGGCCGCGCGCGCCGTCAAGAAGCAGCTGCCGCGACTCGAAAAGCATTCGCGCGCGTTCATCGCGCACTCGCCGTTTCTGGTGATCGCCTCCGCCGACCCGGAGGGCCGCGTTGATGCCTCGCCCAAGGGCGATGCGCCGGGGTTTGTCCGGGTGATCGACGACGAGACCCTGTTGATCCCCGACCGGCTCGGCAACAACCGGATCGACACGATCGGCAACCTTTTGACCTGCCCGGGGGTGGGCCTCATCTTCTTCGTCCCCGGGCTGCGCGAGACGCTGCGGGTCAACGGCCGCGCCCGGATCACCAGCGACGCGGCACTGCTCGAACCGTGCGCCGTCAACGGCAAGGTGCCGCGCAGCGGCATCCTCATTACCGCCGAGGAGGTCTACTTCCACTGCGGCAAGGCGCTGATCCGCTCCGATTTGTGGAACCCGGAAAAGCACATCGCCCAGTCCGAGTTCCCCTCGCTCGGCCGCATCATCACCGAGCAGATCGGCGAAGGCTCGGTCGAGGATGCCGAGCGCTACACCGCCGAGAGCTACCGCACCCGGCTCTACTGACCGGATCTGCCCGGCGATGGCAGCAACCGCCGATCGGCCGGTCGAACGCAAACTGGCGGCGATTTTCGCGGCCGATATCGCCGGCTATTCGCGGCTGATGGGCGCCGACGAAGCCGGCACCTTCGCCCGGCTCAAATCCTGCCGGGAACTGATCGACCGGCTGATCGGCGAGCATCGCGGGCGCATCTTCAACACCGCCGGCGACAGCATCGTCGCCGATTTCGCCAGCGCGGTCGATGCGGCGGCGTGCGCGGTCGCGGTCCAGGCCGCGATCTCGACAGAGGATGCCGGCCGCGCCGGCGC
>DATCQF010000466.1:0-4408 GCA_036569735.1 Allostellaceae bacterium
CGTGCGCTGATGTCGGCGTGAGCCGAATTTGCCATGAGGGGGGATGTTGTAATTTCGCAACCACGCGCGGTATTCGCGCGCTACGTTACCGAGACGCGCGCCATTTGCGCGTTTTATCGTGTTGAGTAGGGCGCAGATGAGCGATCCGACCGTATCCGCCGACATCGCGGCGATGAGCTTCGAGGACGCGCTCGCCGAATTGGAGCAGATCGTGCGGCGGCTGGAAGCCGGCCAGGTCAAGCTCGACGACGCCATCCAGAGCTATGAGCGGGGGGCCCAGCTGAAGCGTCATTGCGAACAGAAGCTCGCCGAGGCGCAGCAGCGCGTCGACCGCATCGTCATCGGTGCCGACGGCGCGGTGGCCGCCGAGCCCGCCAAGCTCGATTGAGACGAAGCGGCGCGCGATGCAGGCCGTGCGGGAGGTGCTGTGACCGAGACCCTGTGGCCGGATGATGTTTCGATCGCCAATGCGACGGCGGTCGCCACCCGGCTTACCGACGCCTTGATCGAGCTGCTGCTGGCGGTGCCGGAGGGGCTTGAGGCGCGGGTCTACGAGGCGATGCGCTATTCCGCGCTGGCCCCGGGAAAGCGGCTGCGGCCGCTCTTGGTGCTGGCCGGCGCACGGCTCTTCGGGGTGGCGCAGCTGAGCGCGCTGCAGGTCGCGGCGGCGATCGAGATGGTCCACGCCTATTCCCTCATTCACGACGATCTGCCGGCGATGGACAATAGCGACCTGCGCCGCGGCCGGCCGACCTGCCACAAGCAGTTCGACGACGCGACCGCGGTCCTCGCCGGCGACGGGTTGTTGACGATGGCCTTCGAGGTGCTGGCGCACCCCGACACGCACGGCGACCCGGCGGTGCGCTGCGGGCTCGTCGCCGCCCTGGCGACCGCGGCCGGCGGTGCCGGCATGGTGGGCGGCCAGATGATCGACCTGATCGCCGAGCGCCAGCCCCTCGACATCGGCGCCATCACCCGGTTGCAGCGGATGAAGACCGGGGCGCTGATCGCGTTCGCCTGCGAAGCGGGAGCGATTCTGGCGAAGGCGGCGGGCGAACCGCGCACCGCGCTGCACGGTTACGCGCACGATCTCGGGCTTGCGTTCCAGATTGCCGACGATCTGCTCGACGTCGAAGGCTCGGCGGCCGAGACGGGAAAGCCTGTCGGGGCCGACGCCGCGGCCGGCAAGGCGACCTTTGTCTCGATCCTCGGGGTCGAGCGGGCGCGCGCCCAGGCCGGTGTCCTGGTCGACCAGGCGGTGGCCCATCTTGATTTGTTCGAGCAAAAGGCGGAACTTTTGCGACAAGTCGCCCGGTTTGTCATAAATCGGTCGTCGTAAGCCGCCGAACGTGAGGAGCCCAATCTTGGATCAAAAGCCAAGCCCCCACATCTCCAACCGGACGCCCCTCCTCGATCGGATCGAGGTGCCGGCCGATCTGCGGCTGCTGCCCGAGTCGGATCTGCGGCAGGTTGCCGACGAGTTGCGCGCCGAGCTGATCGATGCGGTTTCGATCACCGGCGGGCATTTCGGCGCGGGGCTCGGGGTGGTCGAGCTGACCGTCGGGCTGCATTACGTCTTCGATACCCCGAACGACCGGCTGCTGTGGGATGTCGGCCATCAGGCCTATCCGCACAAGATCCTGACCGGGCGGCGCGACCGCATCCGCACGATCCGCCAGGGCGGCGGGCTCTCGGGCTTTACCAAGCGATCGGAAAGCGAATACGACCCGTTTGGCGCGGCGCACAGCTCGACCTCGATCTCTGCCGGGCTCGGCATGGCCGTGGCACGCGACTTCAAGGGCGAGCGGCGCAACGTCATCGCTGTCATCGGCGACGGCGCGATGAGCGCGGGCATGGCCTATGAGGCGATGAACAACGCCGGGTCGATGGATTCGCGCCTCATCGTCATCCTCAACGACAACGACATGTCGATCGCGCCGCCGGTCGGGGCGATGAGCGCCTATCTGTCGCGCGTCCTGTCGTCGAAATCGTTCCTCTCGCTGCGCCATCTCGCCAGCGAGGCGGCGCGCCATCTGCCGAAGCGCCTCGAACACATGGCGCGGCGCGCCGAGGAGCTGGCGCGCAGCTTTGTCACCGGCGGGACCCTGTTCGAGGAGCTCGGCTTCTATTATGTCGGCCCGATCGACGGCCACAATATCGACCACCTGCTGCCGGTCCTGAAGAATGTCCGCGACAGCACGGAAACCGGGCCCGTCCTCATTCACGTCGTGACCGAGAAGGGCCACGGCTATCTCTCGGCCGAGCAGGCCGACGACAAGTGGCACAGCGTCGCCAAATTCGATGTCGTGACCGGCGCCCAGGCCAAATCGAGCTCGAAGGCGCCCTCCTACACCAGCGTCTTCGCCAAATCCTTGATCAAGCACGCCGAGAAGGACGAGCGCATCGTGGCGATCACCGCGGCGATGCCGTCGGGCACCGGGCTCAACCTGTTCGGCGACGCATTCCCCAAGCGGACCTTCGATGTCGGGATCGCCGAACAGCACGCGGTGACCTTTGCCGCCGGCCTGGCAACCGAGGGCATGAAGCCGTTCGCGGCGATCTACTCGACCTTTCTGCAGCGCGCCTACGACCAGATCGTGCACGATGTCGCGATCCAGAAGCTGCCGGTGCGCTTTGTGATCGACCGCGCCGGGCTTGTCGGCAATGACGGCCAGACCCACGCCGGCTCGTTCGACGTGGCCTATCTCGGCGTGCTGCCCGGGTTCATCATCATGGCGGCAGGCGACGAAGCCGACCTCGTCCACATGGTCGCGACCTGCGTCGCAATTGACGACGCCCCCTCGGCCGTACGCTTCCCGCGCGGCGACGGGATCGGCGTGGAGATGCCGGAATTCGGCGTGCCGCTCGAAATCGGCCGCGGCCGCATCATACGCGAGGGCACCACGATCGCGCTGCTCAACTTCGGCGGACGCCTTGCCGAATGCCTGAAGGCGGCGCAGGAGCTGGGCGCCTACGGGCTGTCGACGACGGTGGCGGACGCGCGCTTTGCCAAGCCCCTCGACACCGACCTGATCAACCGCCTGGTGCGCGAGCACGAGGTCGTCATCACGATCGAGGAAGGTTCGATCGGCGGCTTTGGCAGCCATGTGCTGCATCATCTGGCGACCAACGGACAACTCGATCACGGGCTCAAGATCCGCACGATGGTGCTGCCCGATGTGTTCCTTGAGCACGACAGCCAGAACGCCCAATACGATTTGGCCGGGCTCAACGCCCGCCACATCGTCGCCACCGCATTGGCCGCGCTCGGCCGCGAGATCGCCGAACTCCCGGCGCGCGCCTAGATCCGATCCCAACTAAGCCCCTCTCCCGCACCGCGGGAGAGGGGCTAAGGGTCCCAGCGCGGCAGGGCGCCCGAGGCGCGATAATGCGCCGCCTGCCGGTGCAGAGGGTCGGTCCGGTCCGAGCGCCTGTTTCCTCGATAAGCGGACATCCTCGCCGGCCGCCGCCCGCGCACCGCCAGCGCCGTCGCAATCGCGGCGACAATCGCAATGACGATCGGCGCGAGGTCCATCCAGCCCATCCTGATGCGCCTTGCTAGCCGGGCACCCGAACGAGCTTTTGCAGGCTGCGCACGCTGGGCGGCACCGGCTGGCCGGGGTTGGTATAATTCTGCCACGCGGTCCACGACACTTCGCCGATATAGACATCGCCCCGGCTGTCGACGCAGACACCGTGCGGCGCGGAGAACTGGTCAGGCGGCAGCCCCGACTTCTCGTCGACCCGGCTGACCAGCCTGCCGTCGCGCGACATAATGCTGAGGCGCGGGCCGAGATTGGGGAACTTCTGGTTGACCGGCTGGTGCGGGCCCAGTTCGCCGATGTAGCAGCAGCCGTGCGCGCCGCCTTCCATGTAGAGCCCGCACGGGCGGTGCAGGTTGTTCCACTGGGTCTCGAACTTGCCCTTGCCGTCGAAGATCTGGACCCGGTGGTTCTCGCGGTCGGCGACGTAGACCCAGCCGTCGGGGTCGCTGACGATGTTGTGCGGGATGTTGAACTGGCCCGGGTCGGCGCCGCATTCGCCCCACGAGAACAACAGCTTGCCATCCGGGGCAAACTTGTGCACCCGCGCGTTGGCGTAGCCGTCCGACACGTAGATGTCGAGATCCGGCGAGAGGGCAGTGTGGGTGCAGCGGTTGAACGGCGCGCCGCTCATAAAGCCCGAGGGCCGGCCCGCGATGCCGATTTCGAGGAGGACCTTGCCGTCCAGCGTGCATTTGCGCACCGTGTGGTCGCCGTCATCGGTGCAGTAGAGCGTGTCGTCCGGGCCGACATGCAGCCCGTGCGCCCGGTGGAACAGCTTTTCGCCCCACGAACTGAGCAGGTTGCCGTCGCTGTCGAACACCATCATCGGATGGTCGCCGCGGTTGAAGACATAGACCCGGTCC
>DATCQF010000467.1:0-4499 GCA_036569735.1 Allostellaceae bacterium
GGTCCACTCCGGGGGTCTCGTCGGGAAACGCCACCGTCGCCAGCCGATACCGCGCGGTCCACTGGTCGACCTTGCGGATCCCCTCGGCGACCACGGCTTCGCGCAATGCCTCGCGCAGATTGACCGGCCACAATCCGATGACCGGGTGCGTCTGGCCGCCGGACGCCGCGCAGGCGAGTTCGGCGCCGGCATTCGCCATGCCCCGGGCCAGACGCGCCACGAGGTCTACCGGCAGAAACGGCGCGTCCGTGGCGACGCTGACGATGTGCGCGCAATCGGGCCGGTTGGCGGCGGCCCAATCGAGCCCGGCGAGAATTCCGGCGAGGGGGCCCGCGAAACCCTCAACGCTGTCGGGGACCACCGGCAAGCCGAACCGGGCGAACCGCGAGGGGTCGCCATTGGCGTTGAGTACGAGGGCGGCGACCTGCGGCCGCATCCGGTCGATGACATGATCGAGGAGGGTCTTCCCGCCGAGCAGCCGCAGCGCCTTGTCGCCGCCGCCCATGCGGCGCGACAGCCCGCCGGCGAGCAGCAGCCCGACGATTTTCACAGCCCGGAATCCTCCTCGGCGAAGCTGGCCTTGCGGGCGAGGCGAGGGGGCTCGTCGCCGACGCTCTTCGGGTCGCCGTCGAAGACGATGCGCTCGGCTCCGGCGAGCGCGACAAAGCGCCGTCCCTTGGCGCGCCCGATCAGGGTCAGCCCGGCCTGGCGCGCCAGTTCGACCCCCCAGGCGGTAAAGCCGGAGCGCGAAATGAGGATCGGGATCGCCATCTGCACGGTCTTGATGACCATCTCCGAGGTCAGCCGCCCGGTGGTGTAGAAGATCTTGCCCTCGGGCGAGATCGCGTTGAGGTGCATGTAGCCGGCGATCTTGTCGACCGCGTTGTGCCGGCCGACATCCTCCATGTAGAGAA
Source organism: Allostellaceae bacterium (assembly GCA_036569735.1). GTDB lineage: Bacteria > Pseudomonadota > Alphaproteobacteria > ATCC43930 > CGMCC-115725 > DATARH01. The sequence goes on from DATCQF010000467.1 coordinate 915, forward strand.
GCGGCCGGTCTTCCTCGCACAAGACGCTGCCGTGGATCGCGCCGGCGGCAAGATAGAGGCTCGGCACGGTGTTGATCTTGCGGGTCAAGGCATAAAGCCACGAGGTGCGCAGGATCGCTTGGCGATCGAGCCGCACCTCCTCGAACCGTTCCATCAGGTCGCCGAACACCGTTCCCTGGGCGCAGCCCGAGGTCAGCGTCTTTTTTTTCAGCTTGTCCTCGAAATCGGTCTCGCGGTCGGTGCGTACGACGACGGTCTCGATCTCCTCGTCGTAATCGACGGCAATGATATGGTCGTCGGGCCGCAGCATGTTCTGATTGAGCAGATAGCCGACCGCGAGGTAGTCCGGGTGATCGCCGATCGTCATCATCGTGACGATCTCGCGCCCGTTCAGAAACAGGGTCAGCGGCCGCTCGGTAACAACCGCGGTCTCGATCGGCTCGCCGTCCTGGTCGATCCCCGCGACCCGGCGGGTGAGGCGCGGGTCATCGGGATCGGGGCGCACCACAAATTCTTCCATGCCTTGGATGATGGGCACCGCCGGCTTTTCCTGCAAGCCGTCAGATGACATGTTATTCTATGTCGAGTAGTCAAGCGCACTCAGATGTCCGCAGCCGCGGTCGCGGGGACGGTGATGACGCAGCTTAAAACGCTTTACGAGGAAGACATCGTCGCGTGGGCGGAGCAGCAGGCGGACGCGCTGCGGAATGCCGCACGCACCAACTCGAACCAGGCGCTCGACTGGGAGAATCTAGCCGAGGAGATCGGAGACTTGGCCAAGGCCTACCGGTCATCGTTGAAGAGCCATCTTCGCCGCATTATCCAACATCTCGTTAAGCTGCAGCACTCGCCGGCCGTCGATCCGAGACATGGATGGCGGCGAACGATCCGGCTCGCCCGCATCGAGATCGGCGATCTGCTAGAGGAGAGCCCGAGTCTTAAGCGAGGAGTGAGCGCTCTCATCAGAAACGTGACCGCCGGTGCGATCGAACGCGCGATCGCCGATCTGGAGGAACACGACGAAATGAACCCGCTGATGTCGGTAGTCATTCGAAGACGGCCCTATTCGGAAGACCAGGTTCTCGGCGACTGGTTCCCGCCGGATCCCGGGGAGCCGCCGCCAAGCGCCGAAAAACCATGAGCGGGCCATGGATCACATCGGGGGCGACAGCGGGCCGACGCAATCCTATATATTCGGTAGGCAGCGCCTGGTGGCGCGAATAGAGCACATCGCATGATCGACCCGTTTGGACGCACCATCAGCTATCTGCGCGTATCGGTCACCGACCGCTGCGATTTCCGCTGTGTCTACTGCATGGCGGAAGAGATGGAGTTTCTGCCGAAATCGGAGCTGCTGACGCTCGAGGAGCTCGACCGGGTGTGCAGCGCCTTCATCCGCCAGGGCGTCAAGAAATTGCGCCTCACCGGCGGCGAGCCCTTGGTGCGGCGCAACATCATGACGCTGTTCCATGCGCTCGGGCGCCACATCAAAACGGGCGCACTCGACGAATTGACCCTGACGACCAACGGCAGCCAGCTCGCCAAGTATGCCGAGGAGCTGCGCGATTGCGGGGTGCGCCGGGTCAATGTCTCGGTCGATACGCTCGACCCCGACAAGTTCACCGAGATCACCCGGCGCGGCCGGCTCGACCAGGTGCTGGAGGGGCTTGCCGCCGCCAAGCGCGCCGGGCTCGCGGTCAAGATCAACACGGTGGCGCTGCGCGGCGTCAACGAGGACGAACTCGACGATCTGGTCGCCTGGGCCGGGGGCGAAGGTTTCGACCTCGTCATCATCGAGGTCATGCCGATGGGCGATATCGGCGGCGAGAACCGGCTCGACCAATACCTGCCGCTGTCCCTGGTGCGCGCCCGGCTGCAGCGGCGCTGGACGCTCGACGATACCGATTACCGCACCGGCGGGCCGGCGCGCTACGCGACGGTGCGCGAGACCGGGGGGCGGCTCGGCTTCATCACCCCGTTGACCCATAATTTCTGCGAGAGCTGCAACCGGGTCCGGCTGACCTGCACCGGCACGCTCTATATGTGCCTGGGACAGGAGGATGCGGCCGATCTGCGCACGCCGTTGCGCCAGTCCGAAGGCGACGAGGCGCTCGAGGCGGCGATGCGCGAGGCGATCAGCCGGAAGCCCAAAGGCCACGATTTCATCATCGATCGCCGCCATAACCGGCCCGCAATCGCCCGACATATGAGCGTCACCGGCGGGTGAGCATCGCGCCGATTCCTGTGGGTCATCCCGGATGACATCGGGCGGCACCAGGCGGGTCGCGTTTGTCGCCTCCGAGGCCGAGGCCGCGCAACAGGCGATCGTGGAACTGCGCGACCGCTACGGCACCGTCGAGCCCGAGGATGCCGACATCGTCGTTCCGCTCGGCGGCGACGGGTTCATGCTCGAAACCGTGCACCGCTTTGTCGGAAGCGGGCTGCCGATCTTCGGCATGCATCGCGGCAGCGTCGGCTTTCTGATGAACTCCTATCGCCTCGACGGGCTCCACGAGCGGCTCGCGGTGGCCCAGCCCGTCGAGCTGCATCCTCTCGAAATGGCCGCCTGGCAAAACGGGACCTGCCATCGCGCGATCGCCTTCAACGAGGTGTCGCTGCTGCGCGAGAGCCGCCAGGCCGCCAAACTCACGGTCAGCGTCGACGGCGTCGTGCGGCTGGAGGAGCTGATGGCAGACGGCATCCTCCTGTCGACCCCGGTCGGCAGCACCGCGTACAATCTGTCGGCGCACGGGCCGATCATCCCATTGGGGGCCGGCATCATGGCGCTGACCCCGATCAGCGCGTTCCGCCCGCGGCGCTGGCGCGGCGCCTTGTTGCCGCATGGCGCGCGGGTGCGCATCGACGCCCTCGAAACCGCGAAGCGGCCGGTCAGCGCGGTCGCCGACTTCACCGAAGTGCGCGATGTCGTCTCGGTCGAGATCCACGAGAACCGCGATATCGCGATGACCGTGCTGTTCGACCGCGACGCCAACCTCGAGGAACGCGTGCTGAAGGAACAATTCCTCAGCTGAAGCAAATTACGGTCTTTTCGGCTCGCACGGTGCCGGAAACCGCACCGGCGGCTCCCTCTCTCCGCTTGCGGGGAGAGGGTTGGGGTGAGGGGCCGGCACCGGCGCGGCAAACCTGGTCGAAATCTGCTCCAATCGCCGGTCACCCCGCCGCGAGGCGGAAGCCGGCTTGGCCGTCGCGGGCGATCTCGCCGGGCAGTTCGGTTTCCCAGCGCAGATAGGCGCGCATCGCGTCCTGATTGCCGCCGTGGCGGTCATGGTTCCAGAACACGTAATCGATGCGGTCGGCATCGGCCGGTTTGTCGGGCGAGGCCTCGAACGGGCGTGCAGCGGCCCGCCACGCCGTGATGCCATCCCGCACGACCGCCGCCGCTCGCCCCGTGATCTCCGCCAGATCGGCCGCCGCCAGCGTCCCCAAAGAGTCATCCTCGGCAAAGACGGCGATGCGGCTCGCCCGCAACACGCTCGCCGGCAAGCGGTCGAGGCGCGGCCGGATCGCCCATACCGCATCCTCGGGATGCGCTTCGCGGTAATCGGCGCTGGCCCCGATGACGAT
>DATCQF010000468.1:0-3394 GCA_036569735.1 Allostellaceae bacterium
GGCCCAATCGCCGACCGTGTCGAGCACCTGCCGCTCGGCGAGCCAGTCGATCGCGCGGCGGATCGTCGGCGTGAGCCCGGTGTCGCCGACCTCCATCAGCGCATGGCAGGCGAGCGCGGTGTCCCACACCGGCGAGAGGCAGGGCTGCGGATAGCCGTGCTCATCGTCGAACACGAGCAGCTTGCGGATCGCCGCGGCGGCGCCGACGCAATCGGGATGATCGGGCGGATATCCCAGGCAATCGAACATCATCAGCGAATTTGCCATGGCCGGGAAGATGCCGCCGAGCCCATCCTCGCCGTTGAGCCGCTCGGTGACGAAGCCGACGGCCCTGTCGATGGCGCGCCGCCGCGGGTCCGCCGGGAACATCGGTTCGGCCAGCCGTAAGAGCCGGTCGAGCAGGGCAAAGGCATGACCGACCGGGGAGGCGGTCGGCGGCGAAATCCAGTCGCGCACGCTCTCCGGCGGCTCGACGAACAATTCGCGGATGGTCACCCCGCGCGGGTTCCTGGCGGTCGGACGCAGCGCCATCAGCACCAGGAGCGGCACCAGGACCGTGCGCGACCAGTACGAGATCTTGTCGATGTGGAATGGAAACCAGCCCGGCAGCAGCATGATCTCGACCGGCATCACCGGCACCGCCCGCCACGGCACCTCGCCCCACAGCGCGAGCAGGATCCGGGTGAACACATTGCAGCGTCGCGCGCCGCCGCGCGCCAGGATCGCCGCGCGGGCACGCGCCATGTGCGGCGCATCGACCGGGTCGCCGGCCGCCTTCAGCGCGAAATAGGCCTTGACCGAGGAGCTCAGGTCGAGCGCGCCGCCGAAGAACAGCGGCCATCCGCCATCAGCACCCTGGGTAGTCCGCAGATAGCGGGCGACGCGTTGTTCGAGCTCGGGCTCGATCGTGCCGAGATAATGCTGCAGCAGGATATATTCGCCCGGGATCGTGGCGTCGGCTTCGAGGTCGAACACCCAATGGCCGTCCTCATGCTGCAAGGACAGCAGCGATTCGAGGGAGCGCGCGATGGCGCTATCGAGGCCCGCCGGGTGCGGCACCTCGCCGAGTACCGGCGGATTCCTTTTCTTCGGCGTCATTCCACTCATCATGGCAGCGCGCGCTGGCGATCCTGGATTGGTGTCGGGGTCTGTGTCGCCGGACCGGAACTCGCCGGTGCCAGAGCGCGGCGCTGGCGCACCCGCGCCGCCGCCGCCAAGCCCGAGCGAATAGCGCCTTCGATCGTTGCGGGCAAGCCAGTATCGACATAATCGCCTGCAAGGTGAAGGTTTGGCCACGCGGTCTGGGTCGCGGGCCGGCGCTCCAGCTGGGCCGGCGTCGCGCGAAATGTCGCACGCTTCTCCTTGACGATTCGGGCGGGCGGGGCCGCCGTGGCCGGGAGACCGAAGGCGAGCGTCACGTCGCGCCACAGCGTATCGCGCAGCTCCTCGGCGGGGCGCTCGACAATCCGGTCGGCCGCGCTGACCGTTACCGACACGACTTCACGCTTGCGAAACACCCACTCGGCGATGCCGCCGACGATGCCGGTGAACAGCGGCGCGCGCCATGGGCCATTGGGCGGTAGGGTGTGGCGGAAATGGGCGTTGACGATCGGCGCGTAGTCGTCCGGCACGACGAGGCCCGGCACGATGCGCGCAGCGATCGCGGCCGGAACCGCGAGGATCACGCTGTCGTGCGGCCCAAGGTCAACCGCGTCGCCGTCGAACATCAGCCCGGTGACGCGCCCGTCGGCGAACCCGAGCGCCTTGAGCCGGGCTCCGCAACGTATTTGGGCGCCACGCCGCGCCAATAACGCCAGTGCCGGCTCGACGAGGCTCTCCGACAGCCCCTCGCGGGCGAGCATCGGGCGGCAGGCCGCAGCGCCGCGGCCAATCGTCTCGGCCAGCACGCGCCACAACAGCCGCGCCGAGGCATCATCCGTCCCGGTATTGAGCGCGGCCACCGCGAGGGGCTCCCACAGGCGGCGAAACAGCACGGTATCGGTGGTCAGCACCGCGCCGACCGTGTCCTCGGGCGCGGCGCGCCACAGCCGCAACGCATCGAGATAATCCCGCGCCCGGGTCCCCGGGACCCGCCGCGCCTGGCGGAGCACCCACCACGGCACGGGCCCCCACCCGGGCCGCACCGCCCAGCGCTCGCCGGTCTGGAGGTCGACGAACGGGATCGCCGCCTCGGCGGACCGCTCGAAGGTGTCGAGCGCGCCGATGCGCTCGATATAGGCCAGCGCCGATGCGTTGCCGGTGAGCAGCAGGTGGTTGCCGTTGTCGATTCGGCAGCCGAGTTCGGCGTCGACAAAAGAGCGGCAGCGCCCGCCGGCCTGCGGACCCGATTCGTAGAGGATGACCGCCTGCCCCTGATCGGCCAGCGTGACCGACGCGGCCAGACCGGCGAGCCCGGCCCCGACGACATGCACCCGGCCCGGCATCGCGGCCGTCATAGGAGCCCGTGGCGCAGCACCAGCCAAAGCTTTTGCGCCTTTGATAGGCTGACCCGCAGCGCCGGATCGCGCCATCCCGAGCGCACCAGCGCATCGAGCATCGCGCGGTAGAACGCCGCCATCACCGCAGCCGGCCGCATCGCCCGGCGCGAGCAGCGCGCCATCGCCCGGGCGGCTTCGTTGAAATGCCGCTCTGCGATGGCGGCGAGGTCGCGGCAGGCCGCCGGCAGCGCCGGATGACGCAGCACTCCGAGGGGCGTCTCGGCGCCGCGGATGCCGTGCCGTTCGAGGATCTCGCGCGGCAGATAGAGCCGGCCGCGCTGCGCATCCTCGTCGAGGTCGCGCAGGATATTGGTCAGCTGCAAGGCGCGGCCGAGCGAATCGGCGACTTCGTGCGCCGCCGGCCCGGAATCGCCGAAGATATGAACCGACAAATGGCCGACCGCACTCGCGACCCTGGCGCAATAGAGGTCGAGCGTCGCCAGGTCGGGGGCACGAATGTCTTGCGCCGCGTCCATCTCCATACCGTCGATAACGGTGTGGAAGTCCTCGCGTCGCAACGCATAACGCATGACTGGCTCGCTTAACGCGCGAGCGACGAGATGGCGCGGGCGTCCGGCGTACAGCGCGTCGATTTCGCCGTGCCATTCGGCGAGCGCATTTTTCTTGTGGTCGGGCAGGCTCGCGGTGTCGTCGGCGATGTCGTCGACCTCGCGGCAGAACGCATAGACCGCGTACATCGCGTTGCGGCGGTCCTGCGGTAACATCCGCATCGCCCAGTAGAACGACGTGCCGGCCGACTCGACCCTTTGGCGAATCGTCTCGCGCAGGGCCCTATCGTCGGGGATCGCCCCGGCGTTGTCGGAGACCGTCTCGGTCATCGCCGGCGGCGGGCGAAGATGCCGGTGAGGAACGCCGCCGCGACATCGCCCCTGGTG
>DATCQF010000469.1:0-3411 GCA_036569735.1 Allostellaceae bacterium
GGCCTGCGCCATGCGCAACGGCGGCAGCGCGGTTTCCGCAGCTTCCCGGGTGCGCTGATGCGCGAGGGCGGCCTCGGTCGCGCCGGCCAGCTCGCGCTCGCTCGCGCGCAATTCGGCGGCGAAGCTTTCAGCTTCGCTGCACGCCGCCCGCCAGCGGGCGAACAGCAGCCGCGCCTCGGTGCGCCGGATGTGTTCGCCGAGCCGGCGGTAGCGCTGCGCCTGCCGCGCCTGTTTCTTCAAGGTCTCGATCTGCGTCGCCAGCGCGCCAATCACATCGTCGAGCCGGCCGAGATTGTCTTCGGCGGCGGCCAGCTTGAGCTCGGCCTCGTGGCGCCGCGCATAGAGCCCGGCGGTGCCGGCCGCCTCGTCGAGCAGCAGCCGGCGCTCGGTCGGCTTGGCGGCGATCAAGGCGCCGATCCGCCCCTGTCCGACCAGCGCCCCCGAATGCGGCCCGGTCGCGGCGTCGGCAAACAACAGCTGGACGTCGCGGGCGCGCACCTCGCGGCCGTTGATCCGAAACGCCGAGCCGCCGCCGCGAACGATCCGCCGCACCACCTCGATCGTCGCGCTCTCGTTGTAGGCAAAGGGCGCCTCGCGCGCGCTGTTGTCGATCGTCAGCGCGACTTCGGCGAGGTTGCGCGCCGGGCGGTTGCCGGATCCGGCAAAGATCACGTCGTCCATCTCGCCGCCGCGCAGCCGCCTGGGCGAAGCTTCGCCCATCACCCAGCGCAGCGCCTCGACGAGATTGGATTTGCCGCAGCCATTGGGCCCGACAATGCCGGTCAGGCCCGGCTCGATCGCCAGCTCGGCCGGCTCGACAAAGGATTTGAACCCGGCGAGACGAAGCCGCTCTACCTGCATCGGCACGCGATCATCATCTTTGGCATCATCTGTGGCCCATCATGATTTTGCGGCCATCATGATTTCGCAGCTAGGCCGGATAGCAGCTTTTCGAAGGCCTCGAGGCTCGGTTCCCCCTCGAATTTCTTGCCGTTGACGAAAAAGGTCGGGGTCGAATTGACGCCGAGCTGCTGTGACGCGGTAAGCCGGCTCTGCGCAACCTGGTCTTCGAGCGCCTTGTCGTCGAGGCAGCCGTCGAACTCCTTCTTGCCGATCCCGGCGAGACGGACGAGCTTTTCCAGCGCGCCGCGCCAGTCCTTGGCGACCACCCACTTGTCCTGGGTTTCGAACATCATCTCGACCAGCGAGTAGAACCGCTCGGGCGGGACGCAGCGCGCCAGTATCTCGGCCCGCAGCGCCGGCTCGTCGAGCGGGAAATCACGCAGCACCAGCTTGGCCTTGCCGGTGTCGATCCAGTTCTCCTTGAGCTTCGGCAGCACCGCGTTGGCGAAATGCGCGCAATGCGGGCAGCTCAGTGACGCGTATTCGACGATCGTGATCGCCGCGTCCGGTTTCCCGAGCACCCGGTCCTGCGCAGTCGGCGCCAATAGGCTCTCGGTGGTTGCAGCGCCGCCGGGCTTCGGCGCCTGCGCGGCCGCCGGGTGCCCCCCTGCGAGCGCCAGTGCAAACACCAGGGCTAACCAGATTTCCCGCATCGGAACCGTCCTGCTACCAGATGTTGATGTTAGTCGCTTCGATACGGCCGTGCAACTGCTGCCGACCCGGCCTAGTCGCCGCGCTCTTTTCCGGCCAGCACCAGGCTCCCCAGCCCGGCGAGCGCGGCGCGCAGCTCGGGGTCGGCGATTTGGCCGAGCCGCGCAGCGAGGGCTTTTGCTGCCTCGGCCGCCAGCGGCGCCGGGGGTGCCGGCCGGGGCCGGGTCGCCAGCGGCAGCGGCCCCTGGACCAGAACGAGCCGCGTGACCAGGGAGCGTCCGAAAAACAGGTTGATGCGCTCGATCACCAGCGGCGCGCGGTGCTGCAGGTCGAGGGCGACGCTCGAGACCACCCGAATCTTCAACGCGCCGTCGCGTCCCAATGCCGCGGGCCAGGTCACGGCGCCGAGCGCGGCCCCGACCACCGCCACCCATTCCGCCTTGAGCCGGCCGATGACGCCGCCGCCGTGGCGGGCGACGATCGGACCGGCCAGCCGCGCGGCGGCGATGCCGGCGGCGCGCAGCCCGGGCCAGCGCTCGCTCTCACGGCTCGCGCCAGCTAGTCTTCCGGTTGCTTGATCCGCCCGCTGCCCTCTCATGCCCTCGATGCGCTCCAAACCCTCGATATCGGCCGGCCGGCCGGCCCCTGCCGCGCTCCTTCTCTGGTATGACCGCCACCGCCGCGAGCTGCCGTGGCGGGTCCCGCCGGGCCGGCGCGCCGATCCCTACCTTGTGTGGCTCAGCGAGATCATGCTGCAGCAAACCACCGTGGTCACGGTCGGCCCCTATTTTGACCGATTCGTGGCACGCTTTCCCGATATTCGCGCGCTGGCCGGCGCCTCGCTCGACGAGGTGCTGCATTTGTGGCAGGGGCTGGGCTATTACGCGCGCGCCCGTAATCTCCACGCCTGCGCCCGCGCTGTCGTCGAGCGCCACGGCGGGCGCTTTCCCGACGATCCCGCGGCGCTGCGCCGGCTGCCCGGGATCGGCGATTATACCGCGGCGGCGATCGCGGCGATCGCCTTCGACCGGCGAATCGCGGCGGTCGACGGCAATGCCGAGCGGGTGGTGGCGCGGCTCTTTGCCGAGCGTGCGCCGCTCCCCGCGGTAAAGCCGCGCCTCAAGGCGCTCGCCGCTTCGCTGGTGCCCGACCGGCGCGCCGGCGATTTCGCGCAGGCGCTGATGGATCTGGGCGCCGTCATCTGCACCCCGCGCCGCCCGCGCTGCGTCTTGTGCCCGTGGCGGGGCGAGTGCATCGCCACCGCGCTGGGCATCGCCGAGAGCCTGCCGACCCCGGCCGAGAAGCCGCAGCGGCCGCTGCGACATGGCGTCGCGTTCTGGCTCAGCCGCGGCGACGGCGCGGTGCTGCTGCGTCGCCGCCCGGAGAAGGGTCTCCTCGGCGGCATGATTGAGCTTCCATCGACGCCATGGCGCGCGCTGCCGTGGAGCGAAGCGGGGGCGATCGTGGCCGCTCCGATGGCCACCACATGGACGCCGCTGCCCGGAACCGTCCAGCACGGCTTCACCCATTTCCGCCTCGACCTTGCGCTGCTGGCCGGAACGACAACCGAACCAGTCGCCGGCATCTGGGCCAGGCCCGCCGAATTCAAGGACTATGCCTTTCCGACGCTGACCAAGAAGCTGGTCAACCACGCGCTATCGGCCATTTCAGCCCCCACCCCAGCCCTCCCCCGCTCGCGGGGGAGGGAGCTTGATCCGGGCGCGGGCGTGTGAGGGTGGGGGATTGCTCTCTAGAGCGGAGTCCACTCAGTTCCGTTCACATCCCCCAATCCGTCATCCCCGGGCTTGTCCCGGGGATCCACGTAGATGGCCGGGACAAGCCCGGCCATGACGGTTT
>DATCQF010000470.1:0-2908 GCA_036569735.1 Allostellaceae bacterium
CTTACGGCCGTCCGCTGAACGAGCGTCAGCAGCACGTCAGTGCGACGAGCCGGCTCTATCCGGGCGGCGAGGCTCAGTACCAGGAGGTCGATGGCGACATCGGGCTGCTGGTCGGCGGCGGCGGTGCCGGACTCTACCTGCACGATGCGATCCTGGAGCTGGGCGGCCGGCCGGCAAATCACTGCGTCACGCCGCCCACGGGGAGCGACTCCCGGAAGCTGAAGGAGGTTCTCCGCGCCATCTTCGACAATCCGCGGCTGCGCGGACTGCTTGTCGGCTTCAACTTCGCGCAGATGGCGCGTGCCGACATCCGCGTGCGGGCGCTCGTCGATATTCTCCGGGAAAAGCGGATCGATACGACGCGGCTTCCGATCGTGATCCGGCTGTTTGGGCCGGGCGAGGAAGAGGCGCGGCGGCTCGCCGCAGAATTCCCAGGGATTACCTATTTGCCGCGCGGCGCCTCGCTGCGCCAGGCGGCCGAGTGCATCGTCGCGCTGACGAAAGCCGGCGTGGAGGCGGGACGATGAGCATCCTGATCGATGCCGCGACGCGCGCGCTCGTCCAGGGCATCACCGGCGCGACCGCCCGCGTCGACACCGAGCGCTGCCTGCGCTACGGCACGCGGATCGTCGCCGGGGTGTCGCCGGGCAAGGGCGGCGAGGCGGTGCACGGCGTTCCGGTGTACGACAGCGTTCGGCGCGCGCTCGCCGCGCATCCGGCCGAGGCTACCGTCGTCTACGCCCCGGCCGCCGCGGTCAAGGAGGCCGTTCTCGAGGCGCTCGATGCGGGATTGCGGCTGATCCTCGTCACCGCGGAGTTCGTGCCGGCGCACGACGCCGCCTATATCGTCGCGGCCGCCCGCGACTGCGGGGCACGTCTGATCGGCTGCAACACGAACGGCATCATATCGCCCGGCAAGTGCCGGCTTGGCGGGATCGGCGGGATCGATCCGAGCGAGATTTATCTTCCCGGGACGATCGGCGTTTGCTCGCGATCGGGCGGTATGTCGGCGGAAATCAGCCTGACGCTGAAGGAAAACGGGTTCGGCGTGTCCACCTGCGTCTCGATGGGAGGCGACCGCATCACCGGGATGCGCATGGCGGATTATCTGCTCCTCTTCGAAGCCGACCGCGAAACAGAGGCTGTCGTGCTCTTCGGGGAGCCCGGCACAGCCAACGAGCAGGAAGCGGCGGAGCTGGTCGCGCGCGGGAGCATCCGCAAACCGGTCCTCGCCTTGGTCGTCGGCGCATTCCAGGAGCGCTATCCGAGCGGGGTCAGCTTCGGCCATGCCGCGGCGATGATCGCATCGGATGCAGACACCGCGTCGGCGAAGCGCCGCGTGCTCGCTCAGGCCGGAGTTCAAATCTGCGCCGTCCTGGAAGACATCCCCCGCCTGCTCCGTCAAAGGCTCCCGAGCAGCGAGGACTGAGCGACCGCCGGGGTGTGGGGCCGGCGCCGGGCGCGCTCGCGTCGTCGAGCCGCCGCCTCGAAAGCGCGACAGGCGTTAAGCGGCGGCAGACGGCCGATCATGCCTGAGATCGTCGTGTTGTTGCCGTGACGGGTTGGCCAAAAATTTCTGAGGCTACACGAGAAAAAAATCTAGGTCCGAGGCGCGACCGCGCTGTTAGGCTGCGTTTCCTGTTTGGTTGCCTGATCAGATGAGGCGCTGCATGCCGTGATGATGCTGCCCTGGGAGCGTCGGCGGTGAGGGGGGAGGCGTTCGCCCCGGTCCCCAATCGCGGCATGATCACCGCCTCGATCATGCTGGCGAACATGATGCAGTCGCTCGACACCACGATCCTCAATGTCGCCCTGCCGCACATACAGGGCAACCTGTCGGCCTCGCAGGACCAGATCGCCTGGGCGCTGACCTCCTATATCGTCTGCGCCGCGATCATGATGCCGCTGACCGGCTGGCTCGCCGGCCGGTTCGGCATCAAGTACATCTTTCTGGCCTCGATCATCGGCTTCACGCTTGCCTCGGCGCTGTGCGGTGCCGCCGGGAGCCTCGGAGAGCTGGTTTTTTTTCGTGCCCTGCAGGGCGTGGCCGGGGCCGGGCTGACCCCGCTAGCGCAGACGACCCTGCTGCAGATCAACCCGCCGGAGCGGCACGGGCATGCCATGGCGGTGTTCGGCATCGGCACGGTCCTCGGGCCGATCATGGGGCCGGCGCTCGGCGGCTGGCTGACCGAGGATTACAGCTGGCGCTGGGTGTTCTATATCAACCTGCCGGTCGGCGTGCTGTGCACGCTGGGCGTTCTGATTTTTATCCGTCAGACCCGCAACGTGCATCGCGAGGCGTTCGATTTCGTCGGATTCTTGACGCTGAGCCTGGCGATCGGCGCCTTGCAATTGATGCTCGATCGCGGCGAGTTGAAGGACTGGTTCCATTCGAGCGAGATCTGGACCGAGGCGACGATTGCCGGGCTCGGCCTCTACCTGTTTACCGTGCACACGGCAACCACCGACAAGCCCTCATTTCTAAGTCGCGAGCTGTTGACGAGCACCAATTTCGTTGCGGGCACCGTGCTGATGTTCAGTGTCGGGCTGATCATGATCGGCACCCTGGCGCTGCTGCCGACGATGCTGCAAAACCTGATGAACTATCCGGCGCTGACGACCGGGCTGGTGACCCTTCCGCGCGGCCTCGGCACGATGGTGGCGATGTTCATCGTCGCCCGGTTAATCAACCGGGTCGACATCCGGCTGATCATTCTGTTCGGCTTTCTGCTGACCGCGGCGGCGATGTGGCAGATGACCGGCTTTTCGCTGCAGATGGGAATGGGTCCGATCATCATCTCCGGGCTGTTGCAGGGTGTCGGCCTCGGCTGCACCCTAGTGCCGCTGAACATCATCGCGTTATCGACTCTGCCGCGCCACCTCCTGACCCAGGGAGCGGCGATCCGCA
>DATCQF010000471.1:0-2398 GCA_036569735.1 Allostellaceae bacterium
GTCATCTGGGCGCGCGCGAGGAGCGGATTGAGCGGCGGCAACCCGACGGCGCTGTCGTCGACGATCTCGACCGCGGTGCCGCCCTGGCCGAAGACGACGACCGGCCCGAACACCGGGTCGTCGGCGAGGCCTGTCAGGAGCTCGATGGCGCCCGGGCGCCGCACCATCTGCTGCACGAGGAAGCCGTCGAGCCGCGCCTGCGGTTGCGCCTTGTGCACCCGCGCGCTCAAGAGCGCCGCCGCGTTGCGCACCGCGGCGCTGTCGCCGAGATCGAGGGCGATGCCGCCGGCATCCGATTTGTGGATGATGTCGGGCGAACGGATCTTGAGCGCCACCGGAAAGCCGATCGCCGCGGCCGCGGCCGCGGCCTCCTCGGGTCCGGCCGCATGGCGCGAGGCGGGCAGCGCGATCCGGTAGGCCGCCAGCACCGCCTCGACCTCCGACGCATCGAGCCAGGCGCGGCCGGCGGCGAGCGCCGCCGCGATTGCGCAGCGGGCCGCTGCGACGTCCGGCTCGAACATGCCCAATTCGGATGAAGCGGCGCGCGCGGGCGGCGTTTCCATCAGCAAGGCCTGGTTGCGCTGATAGCGCACCCGGTGGAGAAACCCGGTCACCGCCTCGTCCGGCGTGTCGTAGGTCGGCAGCCGTGCCGCGTTGAACAGCTTGCGGGCGGCCCCGGCCGATTGTTCCCCGAGCCAGGCGGTAAAGATGTTGCGGCCGTGTCGCGCGGATGCCGGCATGGCGGCAACCGTCTCGATTACCGCGCGGGCCGCATCTTCGGGGCCGGCAAGCGCAGTCGGGCAGTTGAGCACGAGGACCGCGTCGACCCCGTCATCGGCGAAAACCGTCTCCAGCGCGGCGCCATAGCGGGGTCCCGGCGCGTCGCCGATGATGTCGACCGGGTTGCCCCGGCTCCAGGTCGCCGGCAACACGCAGTCGAGCTTCGCGATGGTCTCGGCGGAAAGAATGGCGAGCCGGCCGCCCGCCGCTTCGAGCGCGTCGCTCGCCAGGACGCCGGCGCCGCCGCCATTGGTCAGGATGGCGAGCCGCTCGCCGTCCTGCACGCCGGTCAGCGCGAGGGTCGCCGCGGCGTCGAACAGCTCGGCCATGGTACCGGCGCGCAGCATGCCGGCGCGGCGGAAGGCGGCGTCGTACACCCGGTCGCTGCCGGCCAGCATACCGGTGTGCGAGGCCGCGGCGCGCGCCCCGCCCTTCGACCGCCCGGCCTTCAGCACCAATACGGGTTTCAACCGGGCCGCGGCGCGCGCTGCCGACATGAACTTGCGGCCGTGGGTGATGCCCTCGACATAGAGGAGGATCGCGCTGGTATGCGCATCGGCGGCGAGGTAGTCGAGCATGTCGCCGAAATCGACATCGGCCATGTCGCCCAGCGAGACGACATGCGAAAAGCCGATCCCGCGCGGCGCCGCCCAGTCGAGCATCGCGGTGATCATCGCGCCGGATTGGCTGACAAAGGCGATTGCGCCGGATGGCGGGGCGAGATGCGAGAAGCTGGCGTCGAGCCCCAACCCGGGCACCATGATGCCGACGCAATTGGGTCCGACGAGGCGCAACAGGTAGGGCCGCGCGGCGTCGAGCGCCGCCTGCTGAAGGGTCCGGCCGCGCTCGCCCAGCTCGCCGAAACCGGCGGTGATGACGACGGCCGCGCGGGTGCCGTGCGCGCCGAGTTCGGCAACAAGGCCCGGCACCGTATCGGGCGGCGTCGCGATGATCGCGAGATCGGCCGGGCGCGGCAGGCTGGCGATGTCCGGGTAGACCCTCATCCCGCCGATTGTTTCACGATGCGGGTTGACCAGCATCAATTCGCCCTTGAACCCGGCGCGCCGCAGGTTGCGCAGGACGACCGCGCCGACCGAGCCGGGCCGGTCGCTGGCGCCGATCAGCGCGACGGTTGCGGGCTGGAACAGCTTGTCGAAATTGCGGATGGACATTGGCGCGGCATCCTGTTGCGGGAGCCACAATGGTCATCGCACGGCAACCGCGCATTGATCGGGGTCAATTTCACTCGATGCGCCGGCCCGGGCCGATCGCCCGTTTCATCCAATCGAGGAGGATGAGGGCGGCGACGCCGGCGAGGAGCGCCACGGCGAGATCGTCGCCGTGCAGTGGCCCGAAGCCGAACAGCTCGCGCGCCGGGGCGACCCAGAGGATCAGGGCGAGGATTGCCGAGGTTATCCCGAGCACCCACCACAGCGCCGGGTTGGGCTGGCGGAACGCGCCGAACAGCGAGGCGCTGCCTGCCCGGTCGACCAGGACCAGCCCGACATTGGTCGCCACCAGGGCGGCAAAGGCGAGCGCACGGGCGTCGGCTTCGGGCAGCCCGCGATAGAGCGCGCCGACGAACTGCCCGGCGACGAGGGCAAGGACCAGCACACCC
>DATCQF010000472.1:0-5817 GCA_036569735.1 Allostellaceae bacterium
CCCCCGATGGGGGAGAGGGGGTTTCTTGGCGTAACGCGGCGAGCGGTCCTTGGCGGCATCGCCGCGGCGCTAGCGTCGCGACCGCTCGCGGCGCGGGCGCTGGCGCAGGGCGGGGTGCCCCGCCTCGGCGCGCTGATGGTGGACGCAAACGGCCCCTTGGGGCAGGAGCGCGCCGCCGCCTTGGTGCAGGGGCTCGGCGCGCACAATTGGCACGAGGGCGGCAATCTGCGGATCGACTGGCGCTGGGGCGGCGGCGATCCCGCGCTCTTCCCGCGCTACGCGGCCGAACTTGTCGCGCTCGGCCCCGAGATACTGCTGGCCCATGGCAGCCCGTCTGTCGCGGCGCTGCGGCGGGAAACGAGCACGATCCCGATCGTCTTCACGGGGGTCGTCGACCCGGTCGGCCAAGGTTTCGTCGAGAGCTTGGCGCGCCCCGGCGGCACCATCACTGGTTTCAGCGCTTACGACCCGCCGATGGCCGGCAAATGGCTGGGGATGCTGACGCAAATCAGCCCGCCCGTCGCCCGCGTAGCGGTCCTCTATAATCCCGCGACAGCCCCGTACGCCGGCCTGATGCTGCGTGTGATCGAGGAAACGGCCCCGTCCCTCGCCGTGGCGGTGCGGGCCGTGCCGGTTGGCGAAATTGCCGAGATCGAGGCAATGATGACGGATCTCGCGCGCGAAGAACGCGGCGGAGTGCTGGTTCTGCCGGACCCCTTCACCGTTGCGCATCGTGACGCCATCATCGCCCTCGCCGCCCGGTACCGCCTGCCCGCGGTCTATGCCTACAGCAGCTTCGCCGCGTCCGGCGGGCTGATGTCCTACAGCATCGACCCGAACGACTCATTCCGGCGCACGGCCACCTATGTCGATCGCATCCTGAAGGGCGCCAAGCCAAGCGACCTGCCGGTGCAGAACCCGACCAAGTTCGAGATGGTGGTCAACCTGACGGCCGCCAAGGCGCTCGGTGTCACCATCCCGCCATCGCTCCTCGCCGCAGCTGACGAGGTCATCGAATGATGTCGCGCCGCGCGTTCGTCGGGCTCGCAGCCGGCGCGGCCGTGGGATGGCCGCTGGCCGCGCCGGCGCAGCCGCAGGGCGGGACTCGCCGCCTCGGCGTGCTGATGGGAACTACAGACGGCCCCAGCGGGCAGGGGCCCGCGGCCGCTCTGGTTCAGGCGCTCGGTGCGCTTGACTGGCATCAGGGCGTCAATCTGCGCATCGACTGGCGGTGGGCCGGCGGCGACCGCGCGCTCTTCGAGCGCTACGCCCGGGAGCTGGTGTCGCTTGGCCCTGACGTAATCGTGGCCCACACCAGCCCGTCTGTCGCGGCGCTGCGGCGAGAACCGAACACGGTCCCGATCGTGTTTGTTGTCGTCACCGATCCGGTCGGCCAAGGCTTGGTCGAGAGCCTGGCGCGTCCTGCTGGCACAATCACCGGCTTTACCGATTTCGACCCGCCGATGGCCGGCAAGTGGCTCGGGTTGCTGACGCAGATTACCCCGCCCGTGGCGCGCGTGGCGGTCCTGTTCAATCCTCTGACTGCGCCTTTTGCCAGTTTGATGATGCGCGTCATCCAGGACTCCGCGCCATCGCTCGCCACGACGGTGCGGCCCGCACCTGTCAAGGACGACGCCGATATTGACGCAACGATGGCGGGGCTCGCTCGGGAGGAGCGCGGCGGACTGCTCATTCTGCCGGATATTTTCGTCTCTGTGCGTCGCGCCACCATCGTGGCCCTCGCCGCCCGACACCGGCTCCCTGCGGTCTATCCCAACCGCGTCGACGCCGCGGCCGGCGGGCTGATGTCCTATGGCACCGACAACAGCGACCTGTTCCGGCGCTCGGCGGCCTATGTCGATCGCATCTTCAAGGGCGCCAAGCCGGCCGACTTGCCGGTGCAGAACCCGACCAAGTTCACGCTGGTGATTAACCTGGAGACCGCCAAGGCGCTCGGCGTCACCTTCCCGCCATCGCTGCTCGACGGCGCCGACGAGGTCATCGAATGATGTCGCGCCGCGCGTTCGTCGGGCTCGCAGCCGGCGCGGCCGTGGGATGGCCGCTGGCCGCGCCGGCGCAGCCGCAGGGCGGGACTCGCCGCCTCGGCATGCTGATGGTAAACGCGGCGAGCAACCCGGGCGGCATCGGCGCCTTGGTACAGGGGCTCGGCGCGCTGGGCTGGAAGGAGGGCGGCAATCTGCGCATCGACTGGCGCTGGGCCAGCGGTGACGCCGCGCTCTTCGAGCGCTACGCGGCAGAGTTGGTCGCGCTCGGCCCCGACGTTATGGTGACCAACGCCAGCGTGGGTGTCGCAGCGCTGCGGCGGGAAACCGGCACGATCCCGATCGTGTTTACGAACGTCGGTGGCTCCGTTGAACAAGGCTTCGTCAACAGCCTCGCGCGACCCGGCGGCAACATCACCGGTTTCAGCAATTTCGACCCGCCGATGGCCGGCAAATGGCTGCAGATGCTGACCCAGATCACCCCGCCGGTCGCGCGCGCGGCGGTCCTCCATAATCCCGCGGCGGGACCCCTGACCGGTCCGTTTATGCGCGCCATCGAGGAAGCGGCCCCGTCGCTCGGCATGGCGGTGCGGGCCACACCGGTTAAGGACGTTGCGGATATTGAGGCGATGATGGCGGGCCTCGCGCGCGAAGAGCATGCCGGGGTGCTGGTTCTGCCCGACCCCTTTACCAGCGTGCATCGCGACACCATCGTCGCCCTCGCCGCCCGACACCGCCTGCCCGCGGTCTATCCCTTCAACTTTTTTGGCGGGCTGATGTCGTACGGCCCCGACACCGAAGACGTGTTCCGCCGCTCTGCTGCCTATGTCGACCGCATCCTGAAGGGC
The DNA here is from genome assembly GCA_036569735.1 of Allostellaceae bacterium. Taxonomy (GTDB): domain Bacteria; phylum Pseudomonadota; class Alphaproteobacteria; order ATCC43930; family CGMCC-115725; genus DATARH01. Next base: position 2,852 of record DATCQF010000472.1, read on the forward strand.
GCCAAACCAAGCGACCTACCGGTCCAGATGCCGACCAAGCTGGAGCTGGTGATCAATTTGAAGACCGCCAAGGCGCTCGGCGTCACCATCGCGCCAGCGCTCCTCGCCGGCGCCGACGAGGTCATCGAATGAGGACGCGGCGGCAGTTCATTGCCGGTGCGGTGTCGGCCGCCGCCGTCTCGCGTGCCGCCGCGCAGCAGAGCGCCAAGCGCCCGCGTCTCGCCATCTACAGCCCATTCGAGCCTATCGCGCTGATGCATGAGGACGGCGACAACCGGTATTACCGGGCGCTGTTCGAGGAGCTTCGGCGGCTCGGCCATGTCGAGGGGCAGAACCTGACGGTCGAGCGCTTTGCGAAGGAGCAAAACACGGCCGGTCCCGCCGCGTTGGCCGCCGAGGTGGTCCGCAGCAACCCGGACGTCGTCTACGTCGTAGGCCCGGGCTCGTTGTTGTTCAAAGCCCAGACCACAACGATCCCGATCGTGGCGTTGACGAGCGACCCGATCGCCCTGGGTCTCGTGCAGAGCCTGGCTCGTCCCGGTGGCAACATCACCGGGGTCAGCGTCGACACCGGTCCCTCGATCCACGGCAAGCGGGTCGGGTTGCTGCGCGAGATGTTCCCGGCGATCTCGACCTTGGCGTATCTGACCTTGCGGGTATCGTGGGAGACTTTTCTTGGCCCTACGATGCGCGCCGCTTGCGAGGCGGCAGGTGTTGGTCTCGTCGCCGCGCTCCTCGAACTGCCTACCAGCGAAGCGGACTATCAGAAGGCGATCGCAACCGCCGTGCAGGCGGGCGCCAATGCGATCATGGTCGCCGACAACCCGGACGCGATGACGAACCGAGCCCTGATCACCGATTTGATCGGGCAGGCACGACTTCCGGCGATGTACGGGGTGCGTGAGTTCGTCGATGTCGGGGGTCTGATCGCCTACGCCTACGACCTTGTAGCGCTGAACCAGCGCGTGGCCCACGATATCGATGCCATCCTGCATGGCGCAAATCCTGGCGAGATACCGTTCTTTCAAAGCACCAAGTTCGAGCTGTTCATCAACCTCAAAACCGCGAAAGCGCTTGGCCTCACCGTTCCGCCATCGCTCTTCGCCCTCGCAACCGAGGTCATCGAATGAGGCCACGCGCAGGACGCAACGCCAGAGACCTTTCCCACGCGGTGGATAAATGGGTAATCTCTCGGCGGACAGTTTTTCGGCAACCCGGGCTGAGGGCATCTCGCCCATCCACGAGGAGGAAACATGGCTGAGATCAAAGGCGCCGACCTGATGGCGAAAAGCCTCAAGGAACAAGGCGTGGAATTCATGTTCGGCGTCGTCGGGTTTCCCGTCGGGCCGATCGCCGAGGCGGCGCAGAAGGCGGGCCTCCCCTATATCGGCATGCGCAACGAGCAGGCGGCATCCTATGCCGCCGGCGCCGTCGGCTATCTGACCGGCAAGCCCGGCGCGTGCATCGTCGTCACCGGCCCGGGCGTCATCCACGGTCTTTCCGGCCTTGCCAACGCCCAGCAGAACTGCTGGCCGATGATCCTCATCGGCGGCGCGTCGGAGACCTATCGCAACGGCATGGGCTCCTTCCAGGAGGAGCGCCAGGTACTGGCCGCGACCCCGGTTTCCAAATGGGCGCACGGTATCGAAAGCGTCAACCGCATCCCGTTCTATGTCGAGATGGCGGTGCGCCAGTCGACCTACGGCCGCCCCGGCGCGACCTATCTCGACTTCCCCGACGACATGATCACGGGCTCCTGCGACACGGCCGACGTGGACGAGGTTAGGAAATGCCCGGAGCCGCCGCGCACGATGGCGATGCCGCAGGACATCGAGCATGCTCTCGACGTTCTGCAATCGGCGCAACGCCCACTCCTCCTGATCGGCCAGGGCATGGCCACCTCGGGCGCCGAGGCTGAGGTGCGCGCCTTCGTCGAGCGCACCCAGATCCCGTTCGTGCGCACCCCGAAGGGCAAGGGCGTCATGCCCGACGACCACCCGCTGTCGGCGGGCGCGGCGCGCTCTCTCGCGCTGTCACAGGCCGACGTCGTCTTCCTGATGGGCGCGCGCTTCAACTGGATCCTGCATTTCGGCCTGCCGCCGCGCTATGCCAAGGATGTGCGGGTGGTCCAGCTCGACATCGAGCCGGAGTCAATGCACCAGAACAAGCCCGCCGACGCCTGTCTGGTCGGTGACGGCAAGGCGATCGTCGCGCAGCTCAACGCCTCGCTGACCGGCCGCCAGTGGTTCCACCCCGAGGGGTCGCCCTGGCGCCAGGCGCTCGCCAAGAAGTCGGCCGAGAACGCGGCGATGATCGCGCCGCAGATCGCCGACGACTCCTCGCCCGGGGGCTATTACCGGCTGTTCCGCGACATCCGCGAGTGGCTGCCGAAGAACGTCGTGCTGTGCAGCGAGGGCGCGACGACGATGGATATCGGCGGGACCCAGATGCCGCTCGAGAACCCGCGCTCCTACCTCAACGCCGGCAGCTACGGCACGATGGGCGTCGGCCTCGGGCTGGTCGTCGCCTCCTGCGTCGTGCACCCCGACCGCCCGGTCGTCCACATCTCCGGCGACTCGGCGATCGGCTTCTCCGGGATGGAGATGGAGACCCTGTGCCGCTACAACATGCCGGCCAAGATCGTCGTCATGAACAATGGCGGCATCGGACCCGGCATGCCGGAAATCCCCTCTAACCCGATGCTCAACATGCGGCCGAACACCCTCATCTACGGCGCCCGCTACGACAAGATGATGCAGGCGTTCGGCGGCTACGGCGCCTATGTCGAGGACACCAAGGACGTCCGCGGCGCATTGGACGAGCTGATGAACTTCCCCGGCCCGGGCCTGGTAAACATCAAGCTCAGCCAAGGCTCCGCCCGCAAAGCCCAGGAGTTCCGCTGGCACAGCTGACCTTCCCATTTCCCTCCCTCCCCCGCATGCGGGGGAGGGTCAGGGTGGGGGCTT
>DATCQF010000473.1:0-4257 GCA_036569735.1 Allostellaceae bacterium
GATGATGTGAGATTGTGATGGCATTAAGAAAGATCGTCATCCTGAGGAGGTCGCGGAGCGGCCGTCTCGAAGGACGCGTCGCGCTGATCCAGCACGCAGCCGACAGGCTTACATGACCCCGCCCGATGACGCCCCGGCGGCGCTCTTGTCGGATGCCGCCCCGCTCGCGCAACCCGCCGCCGGCGACCCCTTGTGGTACAAGGACGCGATCATCTACCAGCTGCACGTCAAGGCGTTCTTCGACGCCAATAACGACGGGATCGGCGATTTCGAGGGGCTGTCGCGCAAGCTCGATTATCTGCGCGATCTCGGGGTCACCGCGCTGTGGCTCCTGCCGTTCTATCCCTCGCCCCTGCGCGATGACGGCTACGACATCGCCGGGTACCGCGAGATCCATCCGACCTACGGAAGGATGGCGGATTTTCGGGGCTTCATCCGCGAGGCGCACCGCCGCAACATGCGGGTGATCACCGAACTGGTGATCAATCACACCTCCGACCAGCACCCCTGGTTCCAGCGCGCGCGCCGCGCCAAGCCGGGGTCGCCCTTGCGCGATTTCTACGTGTGGAGTGACACCGACCAGAAGTTCCAGGGCACCAGGGTCATCTTTCTCGACACCGAAAAATCGAACTGGTCGTGGGACCCGGTCGCGCAAGCCTATTACTGGCACCGCTTTTATTCGCACCAGCCCGATCTCAATTTCGACAATCCGCGGGTGTTTCGCGCGGTCGCCAACGTGATGCATTTCTGGCTCGATCTCGGGGTCGACGGCATGCGGCTCGACGCCGTGCCCTACCTGATCGAGCGCGAGGGCACCAACAACGAAAACCTTGCGGAAACGCACGGCATCCTGCGCCGGCTGCGCCGCGAGATGGACCAGCACTACCCCGACCGCATGCTGCTCGCCGAGGCCAATCAATGGCCCGAGGACGTGCTGCAATATTTCGGCGCGGGCGACGAATGCCACATGGCGTTTCATTTCCCGCTGATGCCGCGGATCTACATGGCGGTCGCCACCGAGGACCGCCATCCGGTCACCGACATCATCCGGCAGACGCCGGAGATCCCGCAGAGCTGCCAATGGGCGCTGTTTCTGCGCAACCATGACGAGCTGACCCTCGAAATGGTGACCGATCGCGAGCGCGACTACCTGTGGGACCATTACGCCGGCGACCGGCGCGCGCGGATCAATCTCGGGATCCGGCGGCGCCTCGCGCCGCTGATGGACAACGACCGCCGCAAGATCGAGCTGTTGAAGGGGCTCTTGTTGTCGCTGCCGGGGACGCCGGTGCTGTATTACGGCGACGAGATCGGCATGGGCGACAATGTCTATCTGGGCGACCGCGACGGGGTGCGCACCCCGATGCAGTGGTCGTTCGACAGGAATGGCGGATTTTCCCGGACCGACGCGGCGCAGCTCTACCTGCCTCCGATCATGGACCCGGTTTACGGGTTCGAGGCGGTCAACGTCGAGGCGCAGAGCCGCTCGCCCTCCTCCTTGTTGAACTGGACCAAGCGCCTCATCGCGGCGCGCCGGACGCACCGGGCGATGGGGCGCGGCACCCTGAGGTTTCTTTACCCGGCCAACCGCAAGGTGATTGCCTATCTGCGGCTGTGGGAAGGCGAGATAATCCTCTGCGTCGCCAATCTGTCGCGCTCGGCCCAGGCGCTGGAACTCGATCTCGCCGAGTTCCGCGGCCGCCAGGTCGTCGAGGTGCTGGGCCGCAGCGTCTTCCCGCAGATCGGCGAGCAACCGTATATGCTGACGCTGCAGGGCTATAGCTTCTTCTGGTTCGAGCTGGCGCCGCCCGAGGCCGACATCAACAGCGGACTGCCGGCGCTTGCCCCCGAATTCGTCACGCTGGTGATGCCGCAGGGCTGGGCCGATCTGTTCAGCCGGCACAATCTGCCGCTCGTCGAGGGCGAGGTGATCCCCGGCTTTCTGCCGCGCCAGCGCTGGTTCGCCGCCAAGGACCAGCGCATCGAGGCGGCGCGAGTGATCGCACGCGGCGAGATCGCCGGTCCCGCCGCCAACCTGGGCGATGCCCGGCACGGCAGTTTCCTCCTGCAGATCGTCGAGGCGCAATCGGCCGGTCCGGCGACAGGGGGCGAGCGCCAACCGGCGGCGACGCCGTATTTCCTGCCGCTCGCCGCGGTGTGGTCGCCGTCCGGCAGCGATCTGCGCCAGGCGCTGGCGCCGGTGACCCTGGCGGAGCTGCGCCAGTTCCGCCGCGAAGGCGCGCTGGTCGACGCGCTGTCGCAGGACGGTTTCGCGCTGGCCCTCGCCGAGGCGATCGGCGACGAGGCGACCCTCCCCTTGGGCGCCGGCGAGGGTTCGGCGGGCGAGATCCGCTTTCGCCACACCAGGCTGTTCGTCCTCAACCCGGCGCCGGAGCGCATCGTGGTGCGCCGGCTCGGCGCCGAACAGTCGAACAGCTCGGTCCTCTTCGAAGATTACGGGATGCTCAAGATTTACCGGCGGCCCCAGGCGGGCCTCCATCCCGAAATCGAGATGGCCCGCTTTCTGGTCGAGCGTGCCGGGTTCAGCAATACGCCGCCGCTCCTCGCCACGATTGAGTTGGCGCTATCCGGCGAGCTGGCGCTGTCCGCAGCCGGCAGCGAGGCGGACGCGCCACCCTGTGCACTCGGCGTCTTGTTCGGGTTTGTGCGCAATCAGGGCGATGGCTGGACCTTGGCGCTCGATTACCTGTTGCGCTATCTCGACGATGCGCTCAACGAGCCGGCGCCCGGCGCGACACCGCACAGCCGCACCGCGCATCTGCCCGACCCCGATGATTTCTTTCTCGCACTCGCGCGCCAGCTTGGGCTGCGCACGGCGCAGCTGCACCGGGCGCTTGCCGAGCATGCCGACGACGATCCGGCGTTCGCGCCCGAGCCGATCACCCGCGAGGATCTGGCCGAGTGGCGGAGCGATCTCGAAGAGGCCGCGCAGGGCATGCTGGCCCGGCTCGAAACCGGCCGCGCCGGGATGGACGCGGATTGCCGCGGCCTCGCCGATGCGGTGCTCGACGCGCGCAGCCGGCTGTTCGACTGCATTCGCACCCTGGCGCCCAGCGCGATCGCCGCGGTCAAGACCCGCTATCACGGCGATCTTCACCTCGGCCAGGTGATCGCCGTCCAGAACGACTTCTACTTTATCGATTTCGAGGGCGAGCCGGGGCGGCCGCTCGCCGAGCGCCGGCGCAAGAGCTCGCCGTTGCGCGATGTCGCCGGGATGATCCGCTCGTTCGACTATGCCGCGGTCGCAGCGGTGCGCCAGATCGCGGAGACCCGCCCGGTGGCACTGCCGCGCATGGTCGAGCTTGCCGGTGCCTGGCGCGAGCGCGCGGTCGACGGCTTCCGCGCCGCCTATAGAAAGGCGATGCGGGGCTGCCGCGCCTACCCGGTGAGCAAGTTGCAGGCGAAGGCGATGATCGATTTCTTCACCCTCGAAAAGGCCGTCTACGAAGTGAATTACGAACTGACCAACCGGCCGGGGTGGGTGGCGATCCCGCTCAACGGCATCCTGCGCGTGCTGGCCAAGGGGGGCGGGGCCCCGCGGAGAAGGCCCCCAAGGGACGGACGAGCGTGAGCGGAAACCGGGATGCCGCACCACGCTAGCCCCGACGCCGAGGCGATCGTCGCGGCGCGCCACGGCGACCCCTTTGGCTTCCTCGGCATGCACGAGGAAGCGGGGCTCGTTTGCGTCCGGGCGTTCCTCCCCGACGGCGAGGCGATGGCGGTTGTCGACAGCGCGAGCGGCGCGCTCGCCGCGACCGGCCGGCGCATCCACAAGGCGGGGCTCTTCGTCGCCAGCCTGCCCCAGGGGCAGAAGCCGTTCCGCTATCGCCTGCGCCTGCGGCGCGGCCGCCACTGGGATGAATTCGACGACATCTATCGGTTTCCCCCGGTGCTCGGCGAACTCGACGTGCACCTCCTCGCCGAAGGCAACCACCACGCCAGCTACCAAAAGCTCGGCGCCCATCCGATCGTGCATGACGGTGTCGCGGGGATCGCCTTCGCGGTGTGGGCGCCCAACGCGCGCCGGGTCAGCGTGGTCGGCGATTTCAACGCCTGGGACGGCCGGCGCATGCCGATGCGCAAATGGCACGCCGGCGGGTTCTGGGAAATCTTCGTGCCCGGCCTCGTCCCCGGCCATCTCTATAAGTATGAGCTGCTAGGCCCCGATGGCGCCGTGCTGCCGTTGAAGGCCGACCCCCATGCCGAGCAGGCCGAGCCCGCGCCCGGCACCGCTTC
>DATCQF010000474.1:0-8456 GCA_036569735.1 Allostellaceae bacterium
GCTCGCAAACACTACGAGCCCGATGCCGATCGCCGCCGCCTCGCTGCCGGCCAGCCCGTCGATCCCGTCCATGAAGTTGAACAGATTGATGAACCACACCCACAACAGCGCCGCGACAACGGCATCGAGCCCGGGCGGCAGCCAGCCCCGGAACAGCGGCCCCCCCTCCGGCATCGCGGCCAGGAGGCCGAGTCCGACCGCGACGCACTGCGCCACGAGCCGCACGGAAAGCGCCAGCCCGCCCAGATCGTCGATCCAGGAGATCGCCGCGAGCAGCCCCGCGCCAAAGCAGATGACCAGCATCCGTGGCCCGACCAGGCCCACGGCGACCACCGCGAGCCAGGCAACGAGGATCGCCGCGACAACCGCGATTCCCCCGCCGCGCGGGGTCGGCGCCACGTGCGAGGAACGCTCGTTCGGATGGTCGAGCACGGCGGCGCGGCGCAACAGCGGGATCAGCGCGCGCGTGCCGAGGCAGGCGATCAGAGCCGCCCCGGCCGATATCGCCCCGAGAAGCGCCGCTTCAGGCATCGGCGGCTAGCTTTCGTCCCTGCGTGCTGCGGTGGCCAGCATCGGTCCGTTCGGCTCGCGCCGCAGCGCCCAGCGCACCGTGGCGCCGCTCGGGCCGGTGGTGCCGCTCAGCACGATCTGCTGGGTTTTGCGCAGTTCGCCGGTGCCGAGATAGATGCTCTCCCCCAGGCTCATTTCCGCCCCCGACGCGCGCAGCCGCCATACCGCGCCGCTCGCCAGGCGAAGCAGCGCGCCGCCGGCCTCCTCGATAAGCGACGCCTGGACCGCCGGGTGGAGGTGGAAGCGCAGCGCGAACGGCGCGCCGGATCGTCCGGTCAGCTTGTCTTCGCCGCGCAGATCGTCGCCATCGGCGGCAAGGTAGAGTTCGCGCGAATAGGTCACGCCGAAGCGCGGGCGGTAGCCGTCATGGGTGGCGGCGATCCATTGATGGCCGGCCTCCTCGGCGCGCTCGCAGCGCACCGAGGCCGGGCCTCGGCCGAGCGAGCCCGCGGCGCTGATCTCGACCGCGTTGGTGTCGCCGACGACCAAGACCGAATGGGCCGCGCTCGATCGCAGGACCCGGCGCCACGCCGGCTTTGCGCCGCGATACCCGCCGCAATTGACGATGATGCGCTCGCGCCCGTGGCTCAGCTCCAACGACAGGGTTCCGCCATGCGCCTCCCCGTCGAAGCCGCGCGGCGGCGGCTTGCCGGTGTCGACCAGCACCAGGCTCTGCCCGGCCTGCAGGCGCTGAAACCCGGAATGCGGCGCCTGCATCGGGGGATGGCCGCGCGTCTCCGAGCGCGTCAACGCGAGGTCGACGACGACGCCGTCCTCCTCGACCGAGTTGTTGAACAGCGCGAGCCGGCGGTCGCCATGGCGAAAAAAGCGCAGCATCGGCGCCATCCGCTCGATCGCCTGCTGCAACGGAACGGGGACTTCAACCTTTGCCGCGCGCAGGAGGGCGCGGATGTCGATCAAGTCGCGCAGCACCCTGAGCTGCACCGAGGGATTGCGGGTGCGGTGGCCGCCATCGGGCAGGATCTGCACCAGGAGTTCGCGTTCGAGGGTTCGCAGCGCCCGCACCATGCGCTTTTCCGAGCCGCCCAGCGCGGCAAGCCCGCAGATGAGGCCCTTCAGTGCGCGCAGCCGTGCCGCGCCGGCGAGTTCCCAGGCAGCGGTGCGCGACAGGTGGCGCACCTGTCGGGCAATGCTCGCCAGCATCGCCCGGCGCAACGGGCGGTCCGTCTCGCGCCCGGCAATCTCCTCGAAATGCACGATCCAGGCACAGATCCGGGTCGCAACGACATCGGAGCGCCAGGCAATCGGGTGCCACGCCGAATTCTCGGCGAGCCAGCTGTGGATCAGCGCGCGCGCCGGGTCGCGCGCGGCGGTGCCGACGCCGATCAGGTCGGCGAGCCAGCCGAACCCGTGCCACTCGGCGAGCCATGCCGGTCCCGCACCCGGCGGAAACCACACCGGGACCGGGTTGCGCACCAGCTCCCCGGAAAATTCGATGTCGCCCGCCAGGACCGCGGCGCCGCGCTTCTCGTCGCCCGGCCAGCGCTCGTTGAGCTTGAGCCGCAGATCGGCCGGCGCCCGCCCGATCAGCGTATGGCGATAGAACGGGCCGGCGGCGAGCGCGCGCCACGCGTCGCGGCGCAATCGGGTGAACACATCGGGCACCTCGGCACCGTAGGTTGCGGCGCCGCGGGGCGGAGGCAAGTTGCGGATCGGAGCCGATTTCATCGGGGCGCCGCCGGAAAGGCCGGGCCCGCACAGGAGTACCCCTGGGCAATCCCCAAGAGGTCAACCGTTGCCGGTGTTTTCGAGCCCACCCATGCTGTCCGGCTCGGGGCGAGTTCGAAAACCCTGCCTGGGGCGGCGTTCTGCAAACCGGCCGCTCGGCGGAAGCCTCGGACGGCTTGTCCGGCGGTTGAATCCATCGCGCTTCGTAACAAGGAAAGGCACCGCCCGCAAGCAGCGCCCGGTGCGGCCCGACCGCCAGCCGCACCCTGCCCGGGATCGAGGATGGCGACCCGCCGGCGAATCAGGAGGCGCCGAGCTTTACCAGGCGAGCGGCGTAAAACCCGTCGACCCCGTCATATTCGGCGAGATGGTACGGCAGGGTGCGCAAATCGCCCTCGGGCGTTACCCATTCGGCTGGCGCGCCGATCTCGGCCGGGGCGATCGGCCGATGCTCGACCGGAGCCCCCGAGCGCAGCAGCGCGGCGATCCTCTCCGGCCCCTCCTCGGGCTCGAGCGAGCAGGTGCAATAAACCAGGGTCCCGCCCGGGCGCAACATATCGACCGCCGCGCGCAGCAGGTTCTCCTGCACAATCGCGAGGCGGGCGACATCCTCCGGCTGTTTCAGGTGCGGCACGTCGGGGTGGCGCCGGATGGCGCCGGTCGCGGTGCACGGCGCATCGAGCAGCACGGCGTCGACCGGATGCTCGGGCCGCCAGGTCAATGCATCGGCCGCCGTCGCCGATACCGTGAGGCCCAGCCGGCTCAGATTGGCGACCAGCCGGTCGAGCCGGCGAGACGACCGGTCGATCGCGGTGACGTGCGCGCCGGCATTGGCGAGCTGCGCGGTCTTGCCGCCGGGCGCGGCGCACAGATCGACGACCACCTGTCCGGCAACCCGCTCAAACAGGCGCACCGGCAGCGCGGCCGCCGCGTCCTGGATCCACCAGGCGCCCTCGGCGTAGCCGGGCAGCCCGGTGATCGAGCCGCCCGCCACCCGGCGCAGGGATCCGGTCGGCAGCTTGGTCGCCTGAAGTCTCTCGCACCACGATTCGCCCGATGCCCCGTCGTCCTCGCCTCGCAGCGTCAGGTCGAGCGGCGCCTCCTTCAGATGTGCGGTGGCGATCGCGCGGGCGCCCTCCTCGCCATAGGCGCGGCTCCACGAGTGCCACAGCCAAACGGGGGTGTTGAGCCGCGCGGCATCCTGAGCCTCGATCCGGCCGGGGCCTTCGAGGCTGAGGCGCCGCAGCACCGCGTTGACCAGCCCCTTATGCGACAGGAATCCCCTGACATGGGCGAGGTCGACGCTGGTCGCGACCGCGGCATGCGGCGGCGTGCGCAGGAACAAGAGCTGGGCGATGCCGAGCCGCAAGACGTCGTGGATGATGGCGGCGCGCGGCGCCAGCGGCGTGTTCAGGCATTCGGCGATCAGCGTATCGATCTGGCCGAGCCGGCGCAGCACCGTCGCCACCAGCAGCCGCGCAAAGGCCCGGTCGCGCGCCGACAGTCCGGCCATCGCCGGGTTGTCCTCGATCGCATCGTCGAGCGGCCGCTTGCGGCGCAGCACCGTTCCGACCAGATCAAGGGCGACCTGGCGTGCCGTCGGGGCGTGAGCGGCGAAGGTGCTGGTGTAAAGTTCTGCTGTCGACATGAGCCAAGACACAATGTGAGGGAGCAAAGTTGCAGCCTCAACGCCCCATGGCAAGCATCGTTCCGGCAAAAGCGCATGGCACGGACGATCGCTCGGGCGGTTGAGCGAAAGGATCGAAATCGCCATATTCCCGCAATGAGCGCAAAACCAGCCGACCCAGCCGAAAACCTGTCGCGACGGCCGTTCGAAAAACCGGCGGATTCCCCCGCAGATTCCACCGGCGATCAACCAAAGCGCCCTCGCGAGATCGGCGGCCCGAAAGGCCCCGAGCCGACCCGCTACGGCGACTGGGAAGTCGGCGGCCGCTGCACCGACTTCTGACCCGCTTCCGACCGCCTCGCGGAGTTCCCCTATTTCACCTTGACCCAGCGCAGGTAGAAGGCGTTGTCGGCCGGCTGGACGAGGTCGACGGTGTCGCGCGCCGCCCACACGATGACCTGCTGGTGCAAGGGGATCGTGGCGACGTCCTCCTGGACGATGCGGGCGGCCTCATTGATCAATTGCTGGCGTTTGTCCTTGTTGAGTTCATGCGCCATCGCATCGGTCAGCGCGTCGAGCCGCGGGTTCGAATAGCCGCCGTTGTTGGTCTGGCCGCGTCCGCCCGGGGCGCGCGAGGCGAGCAGCGTATAGAAGACGTTGTGCGCGTCGTAGGTGCCGGGGGTCCAGCCCTGCAGCGAGAAGCTCTGCTTGTAGTTGGGATAGCCGACATCGGCGAAGAACTTGACCTTGGTGCGGGCGAAGACATCGAGCTTGACGCCGATCCGCGCCAGCATCGCCGCGATCGCGGTGCAGACCTGCTCGTCCATCACATAGCGGTCGTTCGGGCAGTCCATCGTCAGCTGGAACCCGTCGGGGTAGCCGGCCTCGGCGAGCAATGATTTCGCGCGGGGGATATCGACCGCGGGGCGCTTGTCGAGCGCCGGGTCGTAGCCGTTGACCCCGGGTCCGTACATCAGCCAGGTCGCGTGCCCCTGGCCGCGCAGCACGCGCTTCACGATCGCATCCTCGTCGATCGCCAGCGCGAAGGCGCGGCGCACCCGCACATCCTTCAGCGGATTTTTGCCTTTGACGCTGGAAAACAGGAGTTCGTCGCGGTTCTGGTCGAGCGCGAGGTAGATGGTCCGCAGCTCGGGCCCCTGGATCAGGCGGATCCCGGCGGTCTTGGCGATGCGGTCGGTGTCCTGCGGCGGCACCGAGTAGATCATGTCCATCTCGCCCGACAGGAGGGCGGCGACCCGGGTCGCGGCGTTGCCGATGACGTTGAACTCGGCGCGCTCGATGTTGTGCTCCGGGGTGCCCCACCAATCCGGGTTGCGCTCGACGACGGTCTTGCGGTCGGGCTCGCGCGATACGAGGCGGAAGGGCCCGGTTCCCATCGCGTGACGCAGCGCATAGTTCTCGCCCTTGCCGAACACCACGTTCTCGACCGCGTCATGCTCCTCGCACCACGCCTTCGACATGATGTCCATACCGGTCAGTTCATCGGGGAGGATCGGGTCGGCGCCGTCGGTTTCAAAATCGACGGTCAGGTCGTCGATCTTCGTCGCCCGCTTGACTGTGGCGACCTGGCTGCGCTTGGCCGAGTTCTTGGCGCTGATCCGCTGCCACGAGAAGATCACGTCCTCGGCGGTGAACGGCTTGCCGTCCTGCCATTTGACGCCTGCGCGCAGGTGGAAGCGCCACACCGTGGGGCCGGTCGTCTCCCAGCTGACCGCGAGAGCCGGCTGGAGGCTGAGATCCTTGCCGTGCTGAACCAGGCGCTCGTAGATGTTCTCGAGAAACGAGTTCTGCACGGTCTCGTTGAAGGTGTAGGGGTCGAGCGCCCGCACATCGCCGTCATTGGCCCATTTGAACACCGCCGCCTCGGCCGCCGGCGCCGTGGTGGCCAGCGCGAAGGCGAGCAGCAGCCACCCGGTTTTCATGGCGCCCTCCAAGGACCGATACCCGCTTCTCTTGGCTGTTTCGAACGCAACTGCGCGGTCAGCTCATCGATCGTCGCCAACGCGCGTTGCAACTCTTCATTATCGGGTCCGGGCTCCGGTGGCCCCTCCGCAGAAGGATACCTAAAGGCGACCCCCCATATTGTCCAGTCTTCGGCGACTGCTACGAGTGCGGCGATCTCCGGGAAGATGGTGACCGCGGCAGCGCCCAGCTCACCGAGTTCATGAGTCCGGCGAAAATTGATCCCTCCGAACACGAGGAAGCCCTTCAACAGCTTCTCAACCGCCTGCTGACAGTGAAACGCGGCTATCTCGGGCAGCGGCGGATCGCTCGCCATGCACGCTAAAACCGCCAGACGGTCGTTGTCGGCTACAGCGAGCCAGTGGGCGACCTCCGCCCATGGGGTTGGCGACTCAACCCCTTTCATAGACGATGATACCCTCGGAAGCGGCCGCAGCGGCTAGCGTGCCGACGACTCGACGCCTGCGGGCAAAGGTGGCCGAGCGTATCGGAAAAACATCGGCGGCCCGCTTATAGGATCGCCGCGACTCATACCCCGCCCGCAACGTCACCTTTCCCGGCGGCGTGTCGTCATCGACGATCACCATCAGATCGATGTCGCTGTCGGGGCCGGCGTCGCCGCGCGCGGTCGAGCTGAACAGAATGACCCGCTGCGGCCTGAAATAGGCAACCACGGGGTCGAGCAGTTCGGGAGGAACAAGTCGCGCTGTCACGCCAACCCCGCGGCAATCATCACGCCGTGCTATTGTAGCCGCTTTCTAGCGGCGGCGGCAGCCCCGACCCGCGCGGCCCCGTGCACGTCGTCGGCACCGCGCACGGGACTGGGATAAGAAACATTTTCCTCGATTCCCGCTTTCGCGGGAATGGTGAAGATCGGGGGCCTCCTGGGGTTGCCTCGCGGAAGAGGGGGAGTTGCTTGACACCCCGGGGGCGCCTAGGTAGGAGGTGTCGCCGCGATCGAGGTTCGCGGGGGTGTAGCTCAGTTGGTTAGAGCGCCGGCCTGTCACGCCGGAGGTCGCGGGTTCGAGTCCCGTCGCTCCCGCCATCGCCCGGGGTCCGCCATCGGTCTCTGGCCGGGTCGCGTGGCGCCGGTCCGCCGGTCGATATCGGGTTGCCCGGCCGCCCGACGCCGCCACTGAGGTTGGTATGGAGAGCCTGCTCAGCCAGTATTTCCCGATCCTGGTGTTTCTCGCGATTGCCGGCGGGCTCGCGCTGGCGATGGTCGGCGCCTCGTTCGTGCTGGCCCGGCAGAACCCCAATTCGGAGAAGCTGTCGCCCTACGAATGCGGCTTCGAGCCGTTCGAGGACGCGCGGGTCCGCTTCGATGTGCGCTATTACCTGGTCGCGATCCTCTTCATCATCTTCGATCTCGAAGTCGCGTTCCTCTTCCCCTGGGCGGTATCGTTGGGCGATATCGGGGTGTTCGGCTTCTGGTCGATGGTGGTGTTTCTCGCCGTCCTGACCGTCGGCTTCATCTATGAGTGGAAGAAAGGCGCGCTCGAATGGGAGTGATCGAGACGCCAAATCGCCTGATTCCGCCGGGGCCCGAGCAGGATCTGCTGCTGCGCGCCGCCACCGAGGAGATCGCGGACCGCGGCTTCATCACCTCGACGGTCGAATCGCTGGTCGGCTGGGCGCGCAGCGGCTCCCTGTGGCCGATGACCTTTGGGCTGGCGTGCTGCGCCGTCGAGATGATGCATACCGGCGCCAGCCGCTATGACCTCGACCGCTTCGGCGTCGTGTTCCGGCCGAGCCCGCGCCAGTCCGACGTGATGATCGTCGCCGGCACGCTGTGCAACAAGATGGCTCCGGCGCTGCGCAAGGTCTACGACCAGATGGCCGAGCCGCGCTGGGTCATCTCGATGGGTTCGTGCGCCAACGGCGGCGGCTACTACTATTATTCCTATTCGGTGGTGCGCGGGTGCGACCGCATCGTGCCGGTCGACATCTACGTCCCCGGCTGCCCGCCAACCGCCGAAGCGCTGCTCTACGGCGTATTGCTGCTGCAGAAGAAGATCAAGCGCACCCGCAGCTTTGCCCGCTGATCGCCCGCGATGACCGACAAGCTCCAGGATCTGGCCGACTACGTCACGGCAGCGTTGCCCGGTGCGGTCACCGAAACCCTGATCCGCCACGGCGAGCTGTGCTGCCGGGTCGAGCGCGACGCGGTCATTGGCGTGCTCGGCTTTCTGCGCGACGACCCTCGCTGCCGCTTCACGCTGCTGTGCGACATTTGCGGCGTCGACTACCCCGATCGGGAGCGGCGCTTCGAAATCGTGTACAATCTCTTGAGCATGACCCTCAACCAGCGCATTCGGCTCAAGGTCGAAACCGGTGAGGATCAACCGGTGCCGTCGGCGGTCGGGCTCTTCAGTTGCGCCGGGTGGTGGGAGCGCGAGGCCTGGGATTTGTTCGGGATCTATTTCAGCGACCACCCCGACCTGCGCCGCATCCTCACCGATTACGGCTTCGAGGGGCATCCGCTGCGCAAGGATTTCCCGCTGACCGGCTATGTCGAATTGCGTTACGACGAGGACCAGAAGCGGGTGGTCTACGAGCCGGTGCACCTGACCCAGGAATTCCGCAG